>JAJYOQ010000213.1 GCA_021796135.1 Bacteroidota bacterium | reverse complement strand
CTTTTTTCGTTTTGCTGGGAACCGGTATTAACAACAATTATTTCCATCTCTCCTTTTTTGAATAAAGTTTGCTCAACCAAATCTTGCAGACAACCATCTATATACTTTTCAGAATTATACGTTGATACAATAGCGGAAACTTTAACAAGTGAATGTAGATTAGAGGAACATGAATCCTTGTCAATTTCTTTCAATTTATTTTTAGCTCCTTCAAAAGTAGGCTTAACTCTTAAAACAGGTTCGAGAAGTTGTCTTGCCGTATCATATTCGTTGTACTTTAACGCGATCAATGCAGCGGAATAAGCAATCCACCAATGCTTAAAGTCAGACTTAAGGACCTCAATAAAAGATTTAAAAGCTTCTACCTCTTGTTCATTATAGCGATGGACAAGCCCCTTTAAATACAAAAGATAAGGACTCCGATAATTTGTTGAGATTTCTGATAAAAGATTAAAATCAATCATTCGCAGTAATGATTTCCCAATAACTTCTTCTTCTTTTGTAAATTCTTCTTCAGTAACCTCGCCAACTATTTCAAACAAATGAATTAGGTTTGAAGTAGCTTTTCCTAAAATTTTATCGCTTTTGATCCTATAAAACAATTCATTGTAATCGTCTAATATTTCTGGCTCATTAAAGTTTATAGATTGCAGTTCATCTTCCTTTTTATTTAAAACATCGAAAAGCAAATCAGCGCTTTTCGTCCAAGAAAATCTCTGCGCATTTTTAATACCTTTTTTAATTATATCTTTTCTTAATGTTTCGCTGCTTATCTGCGATAAAGCTCTTTTCATTGAATAAATATTGTCCTCTTCAACATAAATTGCCGCATCACCGGCTACTTCGGTTAAGGATGAATTTCTGCAAGTAATAACCGGACAGCCGGACTTCATTGCTTCCAAAAGAGGCAATCCAAATCCTTCATATTTAGAAGGATATACCAAAGCTACAGCTCCGCTATAAGCGGTTGAAAGATCTTCGTTAGATAAGAATACAACTTGATGCTTGACATTTTTTAAATACGGAAGAAAATCAGCCTCTAATTCAGAAGGACCTCCTGTAAACAAAATTTCAAATTCTTCTTTGTTTTTTAACTCACTGAATGCCTTAACAAACTGTATTATGTTTTTATAGAAAATTCGAGTGCCGCTAACCAAAAAATAAGGTTTGATAATTTTATATCTTGTTTTGAAAGATTCTATTGCTGAGTCCGAATTAACTTTAAAATTATCGGAAACAGCATTAGAAATAACAAAAACTTGTTTTAAAGATTCTCCGGGATAAAATCTTTTTAAGTCCTTTGCCGTGGAATTTGAAACGGACAAATATGCCCTTGCTTTTTCTATTGCTTTCTTTTTTGTTTTCCATTCAAGTCCCTGCCATCTATGTAATTCAGGGATGAAATCGTGAAGCATCATTATTGAATGAGTTTTGGAAGGATAAGTATAATAGGTAGATATAAAAATCAAGCCGTTTTCCTCGTCGCAAATATCCTGCAAATAATAAGAATCTGCTATTGCTTCCCAATATCCTGAAAATCGGAAAATATTTCTCTTTTTAATACCCTGAATTTCCGGGGATGTTCCTCCCCGATCCAGTAAAACTATTGAATCAGCTAACTCGGTTTTCGAAAGTTCGGTTAACAAAGATGTCCAAACACGACTTATACCCGCAGGGCGATTTGCTTGAATTTGGAATATTACTCCATCTATTATGATTTTATTTTTAGAAATATCCGGTACATACTCTTTTGTCTTTCCATCTTTATTAAGATTATTTTTAACTGAGATTTTTATATTTGAGCGACTTAAGACATAATCAAATTTCCATTGACCGGAATCATCTTTTACAGCAACCGGCTTAATACCCTGAGATATTAGTGTGTCTACTTGTTGTATATCTTTTACCCACGAAAAATAATCTTTTAATAATACAGGGAAGTTTTTTATGTTTTGAAGTTTTTGCCAAACATGCAAAGCATTTTGATAGCCGTAATATATTTCTTTGAACTTTAACTGTTGTTCCAATACATACGCATAGTGGTGGAATACTAATCCATGCGCTTCTGTTTCATTGTGGAGGAATGGATTAATTTTTGCTAAATCCATCCATTGACCGGTGCCGTTTTGCATACACAATGCGGGCGGTTCATGCGTTGTCCATCTATTACCAGGATTAAAACGCCATGCTCTAATCCACTCGTAATAAGGTGTTTTACTGTAAGCATTTTTAATTGTAGTGACAAGATTTCCTCCGACATAGAAATGACACCAAAAATAAGCCGCCGTTTTCGCCGGGTTTTTAAGAAACATTTTTCTAGTTTCCAATATTTGATCGAAGGTCCAAAGTTCATCAGCATCAATTTCAATAAGCAAACTTTCTGCATTAATATTCTTCAATGGAGCGTTGACCATTTCAAGCTTGCCATTCCAAAATTTCCCCTTACCTTTCCGGTAAATAGTTATATTATCCGGAAATTCTCTTTTAATCCCGTCTAAATATTTTGTAGTACCGTCTTTACTTAACCCATTTCTATGAAATTCGTGGGATACTTTACCGCCCATTGCCACACTCCATGCGGTATCATTTTTTAACTCGGCAACACCTTCAATAATATGCCAATGCCATTTAAAGGGTAATTGTTTGAAGAGATCAATATGATATCTGATGAATGGTTCGCCGTTCAAAACTATTGTAAAGAAGTGAACCGGCATTTCTTCGTCTTTAAATTTAAATATTGCATAACCATTTCTAACCTTCCAATTCTCTTTTATTAAGACGTAATTCGGGTCTTTTAATAGCTGCTGGTAACTTTCATAATTTTTATAGGCATTAACGTCATCCAGCAAGATATATTTAGCTCCATAAACTTTTTCTAATTCTACCGAGCCAGTAAATTCCGATCCATCGATAAGGACTAAGTCAAAGTTTTGCAGATTATTTTCTTCTCTAATAATTTGAATTCCGTCATCCGGTACGCATGAAGCGCTAACATAATCTATATCTTGTTGTAACCATCCGAGAACTTGCTCAATAGGATAAAGATTTAAACTGGTTTTCGTAGTGCTGTAAAATCTTTTTACATCATCCTCCGGTGGAAAATCTTTTATAGCTACCGAGGAAACATTATAACATTGTACAAATTTATCCGTCTCATATCTTTTCTTTAATTCGGCGAACCGGTTTTTAGAAATCTCCATGCAGAACATTTTCGGACTACCCGGGTTTTGCCGCAAACCTTTCACGAACGCCTCAGTGCTGCCGCCGCCTGATGATGAACCTATTTCCAGGACGGTTCTTACCTCTTTCTTTTTGGCTAAATCTACAATTTCATCATAGAACTCATTACCCTTAATTTCAGGGGGAATTATATTATTTAACTCAGAACCGGAAATATCCTTTTTTATATTGCCCACTTTCCCAATTAACTTTTCAATAATCAGTTCTTCATTTGCCAACCCCCAATTATCATCATTTGGGGTAAAATATTTAGGCATGGCTGCATGATTTATTTTGCGCGGGTTTTCGGCTTTCATATCTCTGTTTTTAGAATTGCTATAATGTTCAAGATGATAAAAAGGCATTCCGAAATCTTCCAAATCATGTATGCCGTATTTACTTTTAATTCTGTGGAAAAGATCTATATCAAACCATCCCCAATAGATTAAGGACTCATCAAATCCGCGGCATTCAAACCATAACTCTTTGAGCATTAGATAAGCGGTAGCGGTACCTATGAAGTTTGTTAAATTGATTTTATCATGATTGAATGAATGATGATTCTCTTTAATGTATTTATCTATTTCCGTTAATGATGGAGCGGATGTTTGAAATGTTTTAGGTATATGATATCTGGAAGTCATGAATAAAGATTTTCTTAAGTCAAGTTTGCCGATGCAGCCTCGTCTTAAATTAACTACTAGATTCTTCATTGTTTCAACGGGAATGTATGTGTCGCCGTCGCAGAATAGCACATATTTCCCTTCCGCCTTTTTAATCCCGGTATTAATAGCGTGAACCATTGAGTATTCAGAATCTTTATTGTATTTAGCTGCAATACCTTTGGGTACATGAATAAATTCTAAACAATTTTTCGCCTCTTCACTTAATGTAAGAACATTTGCTAATCTTTCTTTGCTTCCCCAATCCACCAACAACACCTGAACTTTCTCGACCAAATTTAGTTCATGTAATGTCTCCGACAATTTATTAATATTAGTTGAGAGACGCCATTCGAAGTTCCCCATATAACTATCGCCCCTTCCTTGCAACACAATTGTTAATAATTTTGATTTCTCACTTTGAACTATAGACGTCTCCACAACTTTTTTCTTTTTTTCATCAATGCTCAGCTGCTGAGATAAGTATGCTTTATTCCCTAAAGCTACTTGATTCCCTGGTTCAATTTTAAGCACTTTTTGCAAAATGCTATTTGCTAATTCTAAATTCTTATTCAGAATTTCTGTTAGCGCTAAGTCATTTAGAGCATTGATATTTGTAGGTTCATCTTGCAGTATTACATTAAGAATTTCCTCGGCAAATAGAATATTGCCATTTTGTATCTCCTGCTCGGCAACTTGAATATTATTGGATGAAAAGTTCTTTGCATATTTTTTATTAACCCAAACGGAATCAGATTGTAAAGTATCTCCGCCAACATAATTAAAACTAATTAGCACATAATTTTTTTCTCTTAAGTAAGCTGCAATTTCTTTATATAACTTTTGATTATCCCAAACTGCCCTATGCTCACATTCTAAATGGAAAGATTTAATTTTATCTATATTATCTCCAAATGAGGTCAGCACTTCATGAGTAAGTCCTTCTACATCAATTTTACAAAGATCAATATCTTTATTGATTATATTTAGTAAAGTTTTTCCTGTAATACACTGCACACTAATTTTTTCCGAGTCAACTTTATCATACAAATTATCAATTCGATCTAATAGCGAACTTACGCCGGTTAAAGAGCTATCATTAACTCTATTAAAATTAAATTTACCGCTCTTATTATAAATCGCATATTCTAATAAATTAATATCGGGATAGTTTTTTTTGATTAATTCAAGCTGTGGTGGGTTCGGTTCTACGATCCAAACATCTTTACTTTTAATTTGAAATGCTAAGCGCAAATTTTCGGCATCGTATCCATCTCGCGAACCAATTTCTAAAATCGTTGCCGGATTTATATTTGTTTTATTTCTAATAGAATCAATATAATCAACGACATTATTCAAGTTTTTTATTAAGGAATCAATTTGCTCCGAATATTGTTTATAGGGTCGTAACAAATGAGAATCGACATATTCTCCTTTTCTTAAAGTCTCCAAATCATATTGCCAATTAACTCTATCAATTCTTTGTGTTGCAACTGAGTTTATAAATTGTCTTCCCTTTATTATTAAATTTTCTGAGTGTTTTTGTAAACTTTCATACATGAAATGCTCATCGGCAAACCAATCTTCGCCGTATTTCTCTACGAGCATTTTACAAAAATCATAAAATGATAAGTTCCCAATCTCTAAATATTTTTTATATGCTTCGGAATTAGCTAACACATAACACATCGGAAAATAGGGTCTATCAACATACGGCTGTCCGGTGTACAAAATAACGTTATCTTCACTAAGTTCACTAATATATTGAGTGAAATAGTTGCCGTTGATAGGCAGCATATCAATATCAGATATTAATAAATTGCCCATTATAAAATTAGCCGCATAAAGTCGAACAACCTGAGCTTGAAAGCCTGAGGAAACAAAATCCAATGCTTTAACTCTTCGAATGATGCCCCAATCATCAAGTTGTACATCATCCCTATCTGAAATATTTATGAAATATGTTTTGATACCCAAATCATTCCATCTTTTGGCAACTATGGGATAAAAATCTTTATATGTCGGGTTATCATCAGAGGCAATTATTACATAGTTAATT
Organism: Bacteroidota bacterium; assembly: GCA_021796135.1. The sequence goes on along the minus strand of JAJYOQ010000213.1, from coordinate 1,129 downwards.
CGTGATTTACCATTTAGTTGATTATCCTGCTGTAAGGCTAAATTTTTCATTCCTTTCACTAATGCCCTGTGGTAGTCTTCCCGTCTAACATCATTTTCATCAAACACATCTCCTACAAACTCATAACCTTCTCGCGATGTTGGGAAAGGTTTCATGTTCCCGCCAAAATTTAATTCCTTTATATCGCAATGCTCTATCGCATTATTTTTAATTAGGGGATAAATAACTTGCCCTAAAAAATCTTGATCGCAACCATAATAAGAAAAGTTTTCCCAATTATTTATTAAGGATACAAAATTCACTTTCTGAAGAATTTTATTTCTGCATCCCCACATCCCAGCGAGGATAGGTCTACCATGCCCGTATGGGTGATCTCTCATTATGTGAAAGTCTTTATTTGAATTCAACCATTCATTTACTGCTGCAACTTCTCTTTCGGTTATTCTTGAGTCTGTATCTCTTGATAACATAATATCAACATCAAGATCTACTGCAGCCCAAAATCTCCAAAACGAACCATCAAATGAATTTTTAGAATCTACAAGAATAATTTCTACACTATCATCTCTAAGTGACTCAATAAGGTCCTCTTTGCAATTTTTCTCAATATAAAATCTGCATACCCAACCTGGATAATATTTTTTCGCTAATTCAATATTTCGCTTAGCGCCAACCCAATAAATTGGTTTATCTCCCCAAAGAGAGTATGCAACGACATTTTTCATATAATAATTTTGTCCTCTATTGTTATAATAGAACCCTTATATTATTTTTTTATGCAATTTTAAGAAATACTTAATTTGTAAATCCTATGTGTTTTATTGACTGTGCCTGATATTTTTTTGATTAATTGATAGTATGTTTTATGCCAGGAGTTTATATAAAAATTTACTCTAATAAAATTATGGGTACTTCTAAAAACTTCAATATTCTCTGCGAACGTTGCGTATTCTTTGCGTTCTCTGCGTTAAATTTTTATAAAAGATAGTTTTTAGAAGTACCCTTATTATGCTTTTATTAAAGTGAACTCATTTTCTTAAATCACTTTAACCATAAATACATATCAGTAGCATTCTTTTTTAATTGCAAAGTAGGGATTATTGTCTATCCAGGAGATGATGCATATTCA
>JAJYOQ010000212.1 GCA_021796135.1 Bacteroidota bacterium | reverse complement strand
CCGTGAATAATGCTTTACTCGCATATAAATGCTTACTCTATCTAATAATTTTGGTTTATTTTTGGTAATTCCTATCGTGTCTTGAAATGTCTTTGCAATTCCTTCTTCTGAAATTACTCTCCTCTTGCTTTGTGCGGCGGTGTTTATTTGCATTTGCATATAAGCAACTCCCCACGCAAATCAAACTGAGATTTATTTTTCATATTCATCTTTAAGCCAAATACGTTACCCAAATAAATTCTATTTTCAACTTAAATAATTTCATTTCAAGCTGCAAGAAAAATCTTATAAATAAAATCGGTAAATAGGTTAAAAGGAAAAGAGGAGAAAAGGATAATAGGTAAAAAAGGGAAGATGATAGAACGTTAAGACTGAACGAAATACTTTGTTTCAACATTTCATATAAGAGAAATTTTTATACGGTGTACAAGTAACTTCTTAATAATTCTTTTGCGTATCTGTTAATAATAGGGCTGCTTGGCAAGGAGGGAAGCTGATGTAGTTGACATCTAGTCCCCCAAAGGGGTAAACAGCATTTAATCCGACTCCTACCGGAACCCTAATATTTTATTTATTCACTTCTTTTAAACCGAATAATTCTCTTACACGCTCATCATCTCCCTAAAACCATCTTTGACTGTTTCAAGGTTGTTTAATTTTTTAGCCATATTATGCTGATTAATTTATAAGATGTTAATTTGTAAGCCCTGTTGTTCCCGAAATATCATTTACCAATGGAGTTGATAATCTGCGTGATAAGCAGAACAATCAAATTGAAAACGCTAGCCATTGCGGAAGCAAGGCCGTTTACTACATTTGGGTGAACTACTACAAACCAGATAAAGAATAACGCTATTATTAATTGTATAAAACAACCCGATATGGCTTCCATATTATTGTTTCTTAGTTTTTTTATTTAATCTTTCTAATGCGTTTTTATAGACGCTCTCCAAGAAATAGGTATAGGCTTCTTCACTTCCGCTATTAAGGCTAAATCCTCTACGCTTTAATTCTCCTATGGTGTAATGAAGTAATTCGTGAACTAGAACTCCTTGATCGGAAAGGGAGTGATTATATTTTTGAAGCCAAATAACATTGACTATTATTATTAGAGATATTTTAATACCCGCTGTTCGTGGCAGATACAGAGATTTTGGGTTGTTTCAAATATTTAAATATTATCCAATTGCATATTTAGTAACAGATAAAAAGGAATATCAGAATCTTCTATCACTTCGAGATTATAACTCAGCAAAACCTGATGAAGTAGCTAGTATAAACATCAGAATCAGCGAAAGAAAACATTGGAAGTGGCCTGAAATAAAAGAAGATGGAAATTTTATTTTATTTGGTAAAACTGGAAGCGAAGGTATTAGAGCTGAAAAATATATCAAAGGGAAAAACGTATAACGTTTTTCAAGCCGACCGCATCTTCGATATGGTCGTTTGAAGTAATATTAAAGTAGGTTGACAAAACTTAGTTGCCTTTTGCAGTAAGTTATGAAAGAAAAATAAATTAAAAATCATTGGCATTGGTTTTCAAAGCTGCATTGCTGTGTTGGGTGGCGGCTTAAAAACAAGCCGTTAGGCACATAACAAAAGATTGAATAATAATTTTTGTAGAGTTATATTTATATTAAAAATGAAAAAGGTAATTAATTATGGATGGACAAGTTAATTCTATAGAAGACATAAAGAAATTAAGTGTAGCAGAACGCATTTTAATAGTTGAAGATATTTGGGATAGTATTATTTCATCTGAAGATGATTTTCCAATATCAGATGCGCAAAAAAAAGAATTGGATTCTCGTTTAGACGCATATTACAAAAATCCAAACGAAGGGAAATCTTGGAAAGAAGTTAGAAATAATATACAATCTCAAATATGATATATAAATTACTAATTAGACCTGAGGCTGAATCAGAACTATTAGAAGCAGTAAAATGGTATGAAGAAAAAGTCAAAGGATTAGGTTCTAATTTTCTATTAAATGTAGAAGCTACAATTGAATCTATTTTACGAATACCAGAAGCATACGCACCAACCTATAAGAATACAAGAAGAGCATTGGTTAGGAAATTTCCATTTGGGATTCATTACATAATTAAAAAAGAAAATATAGTAGTATTAGCAATATTCCATGCAAGAAGAGATCCAGGGGAATGGAAGAAACGCATATCATAAATTATTTTATAATTTAATTGAGTTCATAAAATTTATAAACATATCTAAAATATTAATAAAGAGTTATTTTAATTTGTACAATAAAACAAGGTGGGGTGCCTAATAAACAACTCAAAGCATGCAATTTTTTATGTCCGCTATTTTGTATTATTACTCGCTACGATCTGGCTACGAATTATCTTCCAAACCTTAGAAAATAGGGTAAAACGTTCTAATCTATTCTAAGCTATAATTACCATTAAAATAATAAGTTATGGATATATAAAGATTTAGGGAAATTGACTTGTAGTGACTTACAAGCAGAGGGTCATTGGTTCGAATTCATTAGACCCCACTAGAAACCCTTAAAACAAACTGTTTTGAGGGTTTTATTGTTTCTTGACTTTCTCTCAAGACAAGAATATCGTTCACCTTAATCAAATGTACTTCCGTTTTACTTCCGCATTTACCTAATTGTTTCATTAAAAATCTCAGGTCGCTTGAACTTTTGCAACTCTTCAATCATTAATTCAGTACCAATTTTATTATAAAAGAGTTCCTTTAGTTAATTCACTCATCCTTTCTGATAGCAGCGGTACCAAGTCCTCATCGTGCTCTCATTGTATTATAAATAAAAAAAGATTAAGTTAACATTCATAGTTATATTAATCAGCAACCTGCTTCTAATGTGGCATGACTTTTAAACAACAAGGTTAAGCCAATCTTACAAACGAAAGCAATTATCAAATGAAAATCACAATGATTGGTCACAGCACAGTTTTGATTGAGACTGGTGGACAGAAGATTATCACCGATCCTTACTTCGGCTTATGGGGTAACATAGCCTATGCTCGTATAGCTCCTCCTGCAAAGACACGAGAGGAACTTAGTGACGTGAATCTGGTACTCATTTCCCACAACCATTGGGATCATACTGACCGTAAGTTCCTGAAATCTCTTGGGGAGGACGTACCGGTTCTCGCACCCAATAGGACGAAGTGGATGACAAAGCTAAAAGGTGCAAAAAAACCTATAGGAATGAAAACCTGGGAGGAGAAACGCTTCGGGGCAATAACTATAACAGCTGTACAAGCATTGCATATTGCAGCGACAATTGGGTATGTAATTCAGAGTGAGGGTAAGAGTGTATATTTTGCGGGTGACACTTACTATCGCCCGTTCATGAAGAATATAGGACAAAGATTTCAGCTCGATGTGGCATTGATGCCGGTAACGACATTTCGTATCCCAATGACAATGGGAGAAAAAAGTGCAGTTCATGCTGTGCGCGACCTAAAGCCAGCCATAGTCATACCTATCCACCTTGGAATCAGACCTCGCTCACCCCTGCTTCGAACAAGCCAAACCCCGGAAGGTTTTGCGCGATATGTGCTTGAAACGAGACTTGAAACTAAAATAGTTGTCCTGAATGAGGGAGAAAGCTGGACGTTATCATAGCACTGACCGGTGTATAGGAAGGTTGCACCTAACAATTTACAAAATGAATTCTGTGAAATGATTTTACTTCATCAAAATTAATTTCTTCGTTTCCGTAAAACCTCCCGCGGACATTCTGTAAAAATAAACCCCACTTGCCCATTGCTTGCTTCCAGTAGTCAACTGCGTTCTGTAATTTCCCGCCTTCTTTTCCTCGTTTACCAAAGTTGCTACTTCGTTTCCTAAAACATCATAAACCTTTATTATAACAAAACTGGTTTTAGGAACAGAGTAGTTTATTGTTGTTGTGGGATTAAACGGGTTTGGATAATTCTGATCCAACTTAAATGCTATTGGTAGATCTACTGTATTTACTTGAAAGCTTTCGAGTGCTGGATTTGTGATTACTATGCTCCGACCATCCTTTACTACTGTGTTTATCAGCGCTCCGCCAACCCTATCTCTTATACTTAAGTTTCCTCCCTCTACTTTCAAAGTTACCGGATATTCTGCCGATTGGATATGAATATCTTTCGTCCCATTACTTAAGGGCAGTTCTAAAAATTTCAATACCTGCCGGTAGAGGCTGTTGCACAACTCCAAAATGTCATTTCGAAGGAGCCTGCCTGCCCCGTTTACCCCGTATGCGGGGTTTGCGGGGAGAAATCCCATTTCAGACAGTTTTGAGACCTCTCTTTACGTTCGAGACTCAATAGGAGAGTTCTGCAACACTTTCAACAAGAAGGTAGGTTCTCTGCGTTAAATTTTTATAAAAGAAAGTTTTTAGTAGTGCCCTTAATTCTCCTTCTTTATAATTCGATGATAAGATGATTTAAGATAGAGTGCACTTTATTTTTGAAACCTATTTAACCTCTCTACAAAAAATCAGACTAAAAATTCTAAATAATTATGGCGGGTAATCAATTTTACCGTGCTTCCCGAATAGGCGCTTAAAAACTCCTTGGGGACGGTAAAATTATGTTTCTTCCATTTAAATTCATAACCTGATAATATTCCACCCGAATCTTCAACGTAGTCGATTTCTTTTCCGGCGGTTGTCCGCCAGAAATAAATATTAGCCGTAATCCCTAAATTATTATTACGCTTCACTCTTTCAATAACCATAAAATTTTCCCACAAAGCACCAACGTCTTGTCGCAAAGAAACCGGATTAAGATTATTAATTAAGGCGTTGCGCAAGCCAAGATCAACAAAATAGATTTTTCGTTTCTTCTTTAATTCATTTCTAATATTGCGGGAAAAGGGCACGACTTGAATTACTATATAAGCTTGCTCTAAAATTCGGATATAATTAGCAATGGTTACTTTATTTACGCCCAGCAGTAGCGCTAATTCCGTATAAGAGACTTCACTGCCGATTTGCAACGCCAATGCCTGTAAAAGTTTCTCTAACAGCTCAGGATTGCGAATATCTTGATAAGCCAGCACATCCTTATATGAATAGCTCGTTGCCAGTTCACGCACCCGTTTTTCTCTATCCGGACCGGCAAAAATTACTCCCGGATACATACCAAAGATCAATCTATCTTCTAATAATCTATCCATTTCCAAATGTGAGTATATCTGTTCTAACTCCTCAATGGAAAAGGGATAAAGAAAAAATTCTATTTTTCGACCCGTCAACGGTTCGGATATTTTTCCCGATAATTCAAAAGATGAAGATCCAGTAGCGATTATTTGAGTAACCGGGAAATTATCGGCGAAAAGCTTTAAAGTTAAACCAATATTTTTAATCCGCTGTGCCTCATCGATAACTACCAGCCGGCTCGAACCGATGAATGATTTAAGTTCTGTTGAAGTTTTATTGGTTAAAGCCTCCCGAATATCAGGCTCATCACAGTTTAAATAAAGCGAATCATTCTCATATTTTTCCAGGATTTTTTGCACTAAAGTAGTCTTTCCCACCTGCCGGGCACCATAAAGGACCACTATTTTACCTTTAAATAGCGCTTCCTCCAGATCTTTTTGAATATGTCTTATAATTATCATATACATTTGAGCTATTATGCTAACCTAAATATATATCATTTGCGTCAGTAAATCAATTATCTGAAGTCTGTATAATATTCATTTCAAAATAATTTGAAATAAAAAGCAAATACCCCTAAAGATGCAAAAAGACAATAATATCCAAACCATTGCCAACGTCCACCTTCTAATAACCGGGATAGTAATTTAAGTGCAAGCAGACCGGCAAGAAAACTGAACACCATGCCTACTATACTTGGAATAAAAAGATGTAAAGTTGAAACATTGCTATTCACTGAGTGATCTTTTAGCAATCGATAGGCTTCTTTAGCAACAACTGCTGGGGTTAATATAACTGCTAACGCAAAACTGAATTCCTCAACTTTTTGCTTAGGCAAACCAAATAATAAGCCGGTAGAAATAGTAGAACCGGAACGGGAAAAACCTCGGAAGGGAAGACAAACGCCCTGTATAATTCCTATCCAGATAGAATGTTTTGCAACAATGTCTTCATTTTTTGTAGCTCTTGATTCATGCAAACCGGAATATATAATCATCAGACCAACCGCCGCTAACGAAATTGCAATTAAAGGAAGGTTAGAAAATAAATCCTCGATTTGCATATTGGGGACGTTTCTCATAAAGACTTTTTCGATAAGTTCTTTTAATCCAAGCCCTACAATCCCTGTAAATATTGTTGCAATTACAAGTTGCTTTGCAAAATCGCGAAGTTTTTCCTTTGAAGTAAAATAGTCCCGCTTCCATCCTTTCCAGAAATAAACTAAGACGGCAAACATAGTACCGGTGTGTAGCATAACAAGAATCATAGTCATTTCAGGAGACGATGGATGCAAACCCATTAATTTTTCAGCAATGATTACATGTGCAGAGCTTGAAACAGGAAGTAATTCACATGCTCCCTGTATGATTGCAAGTATTAAGACCTGGAAATAATTAAGCATAAAAATAAAATCCATTGTTTTCTAAAATGCAAACTTAATTAATACAATTTAAACTAACCACAATAATTATATACTCATGTCACATCTGTCCAAAATAAAATTTCATATAACATTCCTACCCATAGGTGTCTACTTAATATTAAAAATAAATAATGATCATTTGTATGAAATCGATTAAAAGGCATAATAGCAGCCCACGAATTTTATTCGTGGGTAAAAGAAATGAAAAGAATACCTTTTAACCGATTCATCGGTTTCTTGGTTTCTCAATTGCCATTTTTATAATGATATAAATTCTTGTTCGTATATAAATGTTAATTTGAATATGATATTGTCTACAAACGTTTCGCCCCTCCGGGGCTCTTAGATATTTTTGGGGGATAATTATTTCTACTAATGTTTTGCCCCGCTGGGGCTTCTTTGATATAATAATAAATTAAGGGCACTTCTAAAAACTTCAATATTCTCCGCGAACGTTGCGCGTTCTTTGCGTTAAATTTTTATAAAAGATAGTTTTTAGAAGTATCCTT
>JAJYOQ010000211.1 GCA_021796135.1 Bacteroidota bacterium | reverse complement strand
GAGATGAGATTTATTCAAGATTTAATCGTTAAAGATCATGCTGATTTAGATCTAACAAGACAGATAGATGTGGAAAATTTTTTTAAGGAGTATTGCCCAGAGTATGTATTTTTGAGTGCTGCCAAAGTTGGTGGAATTTTGGCTAACAATACTTATCCAGGTGACTTTATATACATTAATCTTTCAATACAGAACAATGTATTGAAAATGTGTAAAGATTACGGTTCTAAAACTATATTTTTAGGGAGTTCGTGCATTTATCCTCGCGATGCAGCTCAACCAATTTTTGAGGAGTCGTTACTCACAGGAACTTTAGAACAAACTAATGAAGCATACGCGGTAGCAAAAATTGCTGGACTAAAGACATGCCAATATTTTAATAGGCAGTATGGCACCAATCTTATGTCTATTATGCCTTCAAACGTATATGGGCCAGGGGATAATTTTGATCCGCATAATTCCCATGTATTAGCAGGTTTATTAAGAAGATTCCACGAAGCAAAAAAAACTGGGAATTCTAAAGCGATAGTATGGGGTAGTGGTAGTCCAAGAAGAGAATTTATACATGTTGATGATCTTGCTCAAGCGTGTATTTTTTTAATGGAAAATTATGACGCACAAGATATACAAGATGTAATTAATATAGGTGCTGGTTATGATATTCAAATTTCAGAATTGGCCAAAATGATTGCTCGAATTGTTGAATTTGAAGGAGAGATTGTCTTTGATACTACTAAACCTGATGGAACTCCAAGAAAACTGCTGAATATTGATAGAATAATGAAGTTAGGATGGAATCCACAAGTTAGTCTTGAGAAAGGGATTTTAGAAACTTATCGATGGGCGAAAGAACATGTCTTTATATAAGGGTGAGAGTATATGTATACGTACAATGTTGGTGTGATTGGTTTAGGGAGAGTTGGACTTCCTTTGGCATTAATGTTTGCTAACCAAGGGTTGAAAGTTATTGGATTTGATATAAATATGGATTTGATTAATCAAATACAGAATAAAATTATGCCATTTAATGAGCCTGGTTTCGCTGATATTTTAAGGAAGGTCGATTTTTATTCTACTAGCAATATGAATTACTTAAATAGTGTCCAGCATATAATTATAACGGTTGGTACGCCACTTTTGTCCCATATTGAAACAGACCTTTCACAGATCAATAAGGTTTTAGATGAAATTATTTCGCGATTAAAACCAGGTCAAAATATAATTTTACGAAGTACGGTTTCTCCCAATACTACTGAATATGTACGTAAACGAATAGAAAATGAAACATCATATATTGTAGGATCAGATGTATTTTTAAGCTTTTGTCCTGAAAGAATTGCTGAAGGTAAAGCGTATAGCGAATTAAAAACTTTACCCCAGATCATAGGGGCTAATGATGAATACAGCTATATGAAAGCTCACGAGTTATTCGAGGTGTTATCTGAGGATATATTAAAAACGGATTATTTATCTGCTGAATTAGTGAAATTGTTTAATAACATATCAAGATATATACAATTTGCGGTTTCTAACCAATTTGCTTTAATTTCCCAGTCATTAGGGGCTAATGTGTATGATATTATTGAAATGGCAAATTATAAATATCCGAGGGGAATGATTGCAAAACCAGGGTTAACAGCAGGCACATGTTTAAGAAAAGATTTTGGAATGATTAATGAAACTATACCATATACAGATCTTTTATTGGCTGCCTGGAAAATCAATGAATATATACCTAAATTTCTTGTTGAAATTTCCCAAAATAATGAGAGCTTATTTAAGAAAAATGTTGCTATTTTAGGATATACATTTAAGAGTGAGGCTGATGACATAAGAGATAGTTTGGTACCTAAATTATATCGTTATATCACACGCCAGGTCCCAAACAAGGTGGTCATTCACGAACCATATTTAGGCGAGAGAATTGAGGATTTTGCTAATAATATTAGTGTAATAAATGTAGGTTTAGAGGAAGCAATTGCAGATGCGGATGTGATATTTATTGCTATCAATCACAAAGTGTTTTTAAACTTAAAAAATATAATGGTAAACCACGCAAAAGATGATCAAGTTCATATTATTGATATATGGAATACTATGGCTATGAACAGAGTTGATTTTTTAATAAGTGATTTGAATGATAAACGTTGATACAAAATTTATTATGGGTGGAGTATATAATGAAAAAAATATTGGTAACTGGTGGAACGGGATTTATAGGTGCAGCGTTAGTTAAGAGATTAGTTGATGAAGGTAATGAGGTAAGGGTTTTAGATAATAACACTAGGGGATCAATTGATAAATTAGGAGAGTACTATAATAAAATTGAATTCATTGAAGGTGATGTACGCGATGATCGTGTAGTTGACAATGCTGCTAATGGAATTAATGTTCTATTTCATCTCGCCGCTGTAAATGGTACGAGATATTTCTATGAACATCCATCAAGAGTGCTTGAGGTTTCATTAAAGGGCGCGCTTAATACTCTTGATTCAGTTATAAAACATAAAATAGAAAAATACATAATCGCATCTTCATCTGAAGTCTATCAGCAACCAACCACAATACCTACACCAGAAACAGAGAGATTAATCATACCTGATGTGATGAATGAAAGATATTCATATGCAGGAGGTAAAATAATCTCTGAATTGCTTGCAATGAATTATGCAAAAAGTTATGGATTTGAAACAATTATCTTTAGACCCCATAATATTTACGGCCCCGATATGGGTAATGAGCATGTGATTCCCGAACTCATTCAAAAAATTAAAATTGCTAGTAATAATTTTTGTAAAAATAATGTTCAAATATCTATCCAGGGAACCGGTCAAGAAACTCGAGCCTTTTGTTATATAGATGACTTTGTGGATGGGTTGATGGCATGCTATAAATATGGAGAATCAAATGAAATTTATAACATCGGTGATGATACAAGAGAAATATCCATTATGGATCTCCTTCTAATAATTGGGGATATCATGGGAATAAATGTTTTTATTAGTCACGCTGATATCAGAGTTGGAGGCACAACTCGTAGATGCCCGGATATTCGGAAAATTAGAAATCTTGGATTTCAACCAAGTACAACATTAACTGATGGCTTGACGCAAACGATTGATTGGTATAAAAATCATTGATTCTAGTATTTAAATTAATTAAACAATATTTTATAACTAAAAAATAAATTCAAGAAAGGATTTCATTATGACACCAAATATTAGTTATTCCCAGTGCGGTGAAGATATTATTGTGGATTACGTATTAACCACATTTGGGATTTTAGCACCTGTTTACATTGATATTGGCGCCCATCACCCAGTGGAAAATAATAATACTTACCATTTTTATTTAAAAGGGTCTATGGGAATATTAATTGAACCGAATCCCGATTTATATGCAGGAATTAAAGCGGTAAGACCAAGGGACATAAGTTTAAATGTTGGAATTGGTTCAAATGAGATAACAATGGAGTACTTTCAAATGTCTTCAAATACTTTGAATACATTCTCAAAAGAGAACGCTGTAAAGTATCTATCTCAAGGAGAGCAGATAGTTAGCACTCAACTCATTCCTGTATTTAAAATTAACAGCATATTGGATAAATTTTTTATTAATGGTTCTAAACCCAATTTTATATCAATAGACACTGAGGGTTTGGAACTAGATATATTAAGATTATTTGATTTTGAAAAGTATCGCCCAGAGGTTTTTTGCATTGAAACAATCAATTATAGTAAAAAATTCGAAGAGCAATCTAAGAATATTGAAGTCATTGAATACATGAATGATAAAGGGTACTTTTTGTACTCGGATACATTTATAAACTCAATCTTTGTTGATCATGGAAAACTAATGAACAGAGGTTAAATGTACATCTATTTTTTATTATTTAAAAAAAATATTATAAAAAATGCTTGGAAAGCAATAAAATACATTTAATACACATTAGGGGGAGATTCTGTGCTTATTGAACATATGGTCGGGAAATTAGAACATCAAAAATTTTTTGAGAACTTATTTGATTTAGCTATACAGGGTATGAATCTTGGTGGTATGGCAGACGAAGTGGAACATAGTGGTGAATTTTTGATTTTAATGTACTTAAAAAGTCAGTATCAAAATACAATGCCTATAATTTTTTGATGTTGGAGCTAATATTGGTAAATACACTGTAGCGATTTCTACTATTTTGGGCGATAACGCTAAAATTTACGCATTCGAGCCCTCCCTTCAAACATTTAATACATTATTAAGTAATACAACGACAATCAAAAACTTAGAGAAGTTCAATTTTGGATTTAGTGATACAAATCAGAATCTAACGTTATATTTTGATAATCCCAATTCAGGTATGGCTTCGGTTTATAAAAGAAATCTAGAATATTCTTGTTTTAATCAATCAGAAGAAATTAAAGTGATGACCATTGATGAGTTTAGTGAAGAAATGGGCATTCAGGAAATTGATTTTCTAAAATTAGATGTTGAAGGACATGAATATCGCGTATTGTTAGGAGCAAAAGATTTAATTAATAACGATAAAATAAAACATATTCAATTTGAATTTGGTGGATGTAATATTGATTCAAGAACTTACTTTAGGGACTTTTATTATTTATTACATCCTAAATATGAATTATTTAGGATTTTGCGTGATGGTGTACTTAGAATTGATCAGTACAGAGAAACTCTGGAGATATTTACTACAACAAACTTTTTAGCAATTCATAGATAGTTTAAGTTTTAAGTGATAGGCACATCTGCGATTCCGCGAATATGACATGAGCTCACTATCAGATTTTCTTTCAGTCTTTGATTACAACGCATACCATGAGATAGAATTTATTAAAATTCATTTGGTAAGTAAAGCTAAATTGGATATGCTGCTGAGTAATCAAAAAAAACGATACATTTATAATTTAAACTTTTTTTGAAGTTTATAAAAATTAATGCTCGATTTGAATTGGAATAATGATATTAAAACGCAGATTATATATAATTATATTGCTTTATTATAATATGCGGTTGATTAAAAATGATTTCGAAATCTCTGGGAGGGGTAGTATGCAACCAATAACCTCGGATGAATATTTTGAACAATATATTGAGTTTAAATTACAATTAGAAAATTCTAATCGAGGATTCCAAATGGAGTGGAGTGATAAATTACCTATATTAAATGAAAGAACTGAGTCATTAACATTTGATAAACATTATGTGTATCATGTTGGATGGGCAGCAAGAATTTTAGCGAGATTAAACCCAGAAAAACATGTTGACATCTCTTCTTTTCACTATTTTTCTGTTATTATTTCTGCATTTATTCAAACTGAGTATTATGACTACAGACCACTGCCAATAATGCTTTCTAATCTTCAATCGAAACATGCTGATTTAACAAAACTTCAATTTCCTGATAATAGCATATCTTCTTTATCTTGTATGCATGTTGTAGAGCATATTGGATTAGGGAGATATGGTGATCCCATAGACCCGAATGGTGATCTTAAAGCCATATCTGAATTAAAGCGTGTTTTGGCACCGAATGGATATTTATTATTTGTGGTACCGGTGGGTAAGGCTAGAATTCAATTTAATGGACAAAGAATATACTCATATGATCAAGTAAGTGAATATTTTCAAGATCTAACCTTATTAGATTATTCACTAATTTCAGGGCATGAAAATGTAAATGGAATTATTCAAAATGCCTCGAAAGATCAGACTGACAAGGAAGTCATTGGGTGTGGATGTTTTTTGTTTAAGAAATTAAGAAGGTAGAGATCTATCTTTGATAGTACTTTTTTAGCGGCGCTTGTTAGTAGGTGGTAGTTTGATTTTAGCGGTCAAAATTAATAGGAAATGTATGAAAGTTGACATTGAATGATGTTCTGAAAACACAGGATGGTGGTCTGGGAAAAAGCATCTCTGCCTACTATTTAAAATTAGAGTTAATGATGAAGCTGTGTTATTAATAAAAAGGGAAATGATCTCATCCGGCATTCATCACCAAAGAGCTCCAAAAAGGTTTTATGTTGATACAAAGGACTTTAAAGATCCGATCAACATTCCCGTCACTATACGAATTAATCTCCAAAAATTACACTCACGGCGATTTTCAAATCCGAAAACATTGCCGGAGAGATAGCGTCGCCAGGTTTGAATTCTTGCTCAGTCCAATATAGTTTGGCGCCATCGTGGAGGTAAACGTTAATATTTTTTTCGATAGGGTCTAAAATCCAGTATTCCTTCACACCAAATTTCTGGTATAAGTTCAATTTTCGAATGAGGTCATGTTTAGTAGTAGAGGGGGAGAGAATTTCAATGATGAGAACCGGGACGCCTATCACTCGCTTATGTTGTAGAAAATTTCCGCACATGACAAATAAATCAGGCTGAACAACAGTTTGAGTTTCCTCACTTTCTTGGAAACTTAAATCCATTGGAGCGATAAATACTTGGCAACTTTTTCCTCGCAGGTAAATGGCAAACTCGGCCCCAATTTGTATCGCGGCCTGTTGATGCTCTGGTGTAGGACTTGCCAATAAGTGAGGTCTGCCGTCAATCAGTTCCCATCGTTCAGGTCCATCCCAAGTGAGGTAATCTTTGTAGTTGTAAGTTCCGGAAAGATCCACATCGGGTTTTGACATGTCACTCATCCTTCTTTGCAGGGAGTTATCATACTTAATGATAATCAGAGCTCTGTCAATCTGCTATTGTTGCATCATTCCGTCTAGCATCAGCCCCGTAACATACTTCGCGATCTCCACATTCTCGTACTTTCCGCCCTCCTGGTACCACCGATATGCCCAGTTGCAGGAACCGAGGATGGTGAGCGCTGCGATACGCGGGTCGCCTGACTTGAATTCGCCACTAGTCATGCCTTCCTCGATGATTTGCGACCAGAGGTTGAGGTAATGATCAGTGGCTTTTTTGATGAGTTCATGCGGGTCGTCGCTTAGTGAAAAAGATTCACGAAGTAAAATAGTCGTCATCGGGATGTTGTCGGTGACACGGGTGAAGTGCATGAGGATCGCTTGTTCCAGCTTTTCCTTTGCGGAGATGTCCTTTTTGACGATGCGCTCGAGTTCGCGAACGAAGCCGGAAATGGACT
>JAJYOQ010000210.1 GCA_021796135.1 Bacteroidota bacterium | reverse complement strand
GCTTCAGATGGTTTTAATGGTAGTTGGAATTTTTATCGGAGGTTTTATTATTTTTTTCATAGTTGCAGGAATATATTTTCTTTTTGTAAAATTTATTTTAAAAGGCGACGGCAATTATACTTCAGTACTAATAGCATCAAGTATGACTTCATATATTGTAATAATTCAAGTAATTCTGGCAGCAATTTTTGCATTTATGCTTGGGAGACCTTTCCAGGATACTAGTGTTGCCTCTTTTCTTAATTCTGATCGCACGACCTATTTGGGCTTTTTCCTATCAAAATTAGATATAATTTCGATCTGGGCTTATGCAGTATTAGCAATTGGTTTAGCAAAATTGTTTAAATCTAAAAATACCACTGCATATTATTTAGTTATTTTCGGTATTTGGGTAGTAGGCGGGTTTATTTTGTTTTTTATTGGTAAGAGTGTCCCAATTTTTAATTCATTTGTCGGATAACATTATTTATGATTGGCGGTTGTATATGAACAGCCGCTAATCCTAATTGTTAATAAAAATTCTTTTTATAAATAATATTCTATTAAAAAATGCTCTGGGGATCAACATCAAAAATCAACTTTACATCCTTATACCTTGACTTTCTATTAAACTCAACAAACGAATCAAGGATTGCTTTCCGCATTATTCCTGAACCGGGATCATTAGCTTTAAAACTTTTTATTAAAATATGAAATCTAAATTGACCTTTTAACCTTGCAATTACTGCAGAAGTTGGATCCGAGATAGTAATCCACTTTTTATAATTTACTAACTCTTTATGAAAATCGATAATTGCACCTTTAGCTTTTTCCTCAATTGCTTCCCGAGCTTCAATCAAACATAATCTGGAGAATGGAGGATAGCCGGTATTTTGTCTTTGGGTCAATTCTTTTTCATAAAATCCCGGATAGTCATTTTGCAGAACTTTTTGAAGAGTTAAATTATTTTCATTTTGTGTTTGAATAATTACCTCTCCTTTCACGGTGCTTCTGCCGGCTCTTCCGGCGACCTGGGTCAACAATTGGAATGTTCTTTCATCTGCTCTGAAATCTGGAAGCCATAAAGTTGTTTCGGCTGAGATGACACCGACTAAAGTAAGCCGCGGAAAGTCCAATCCTTTAGAAACCATTTGCGTTCCTACTAGAATATCAACATTTCCCTTTCCGAATTCAAAGAGAACTTTGCCCAGAGAATTTTTTTTTGAAATCGTATCAGAGTCAATTCTTTTGATAATTGCTGTCGGGAAATAGAATGATAGTTCGTCCTCTACCCTTTCAGTTCCGGTGCCAAAATATTTGATTGATAAAGATCCGCAATTTGTGCATGCATTCGGTACCTTTTTGATCAAACCACAATAATGGCACTCTATTATATTTTTATTGATATGATATATCATGGGGACAGAGCAATTATCGCATGTCTCGATCTCACCGCAGTCTTCACAATAAATTTGAGTTGAAAATCCTCTTCTATTTTGAAGGATTATTATTCCTTCTTTTTTTTTCAGTCTATCTTCAATTTTATCCAGCATGACTTTTGAGAAAACGTTATCCATTTTCTTCTTTTTGCGTTCGACAGAAATATTGACAAGAGATATTTCCGGAAGTGTAGCATTGTCTATTCTTTTTGGAAGTTCTAGTAATATATATTTTTTTGTTTGTGCATTATACATGCTTTCTATAGAAGGAGTAGCAGAGCCGAGTATAACAGGGCATCCGGAATAGTTACCTAGTATTATTGCGCTATCTCGTGCATTATATTTTGGAGCGGACTCGAATTGCTTATAGCTTGAGTCATGTTCTTCATCTACGACAATTATTCCCGGATTGAGTAAAGGTGCAAACAATGCTGATCTAGCGCCAATTACAACTTTTGATTTTCTGTTCAAGATTTTCCGCCAGGAATCGAATCGTTCACCAATTGACATTCTACTATGTATTACAGATACTGTTTCACCGAAGTTGTTAAAAAGTCGTGATGTCATTTGCGGAGTAAGGGAAATTTCAGGTACTAATAGAAGAGCTGTTTTTTTGCAAGATAAAGCTATCTTTATTAATTCGATATACACCTGAGTTTTACCGCTACCCGTTACTCCATGAAGAAGGTATGTCTGAAATTTTCCGTTGATTATGTCCGCTGATACTTTATCAATTGCTGTTTGCTGGTCATTACTTAAAGTAAATTCAACATATTTTTCATTATAGTGATCAATATGTTTTCGCTCAATTTCTTTTTCAAAGACAGTAATAAATCCTTTTTCTTCCAAAGATTTGATTGAAGACTGAGAAGATTCAGTTTTTTTTAATAATTCATTAACAGGAATGTCATTCTTTTTATTCGCGATAAGTTCAAGTAATATCTTAACCTGCTTAGAGGATCTTCTTTCAACCTCAGGCAAAAATGAATAAACTTCAGCAATAGTTCTCGAAAGTTTAACAAATTTTGCAGTTTTAACTTTTATTTTCGCATCTTCAATTTCATCAAGAATTGTTATAGCATCATTCTGCTGAAGAGAATTTAGAATGGAGTATATATTTTTCCTCTTTACCTCCTTTTGTAGAGAGCTAAAGTTTATTTCATCACGTAAAGATAGAATAGCCAGGATTTTGGATCGAACAGAGTCCCTTTTTTTTTCTTCAATAAATAATTTTTCGCATATGGCTTTATCAGGAATAATCTTTCTCTTTGATTCAACATCAGTGCCATAAGGTGCTGAAAGCTTTAGAGCTTCTCCGAGAGAGGATAGGTAATATTCAGACATCCATTGATAAAACTTAAAGCTGCTTTCACTAATAAGGGGAATTGAATCAATCACATCGATAATTTGTTTGATCTTCTCAATGTCTTGAGAGTTTTTTGTCTGACCGATTATAAATCCGGTAATATATCTTTTGCCGAAAGGAGCCAAAACTCGGACGCCAAATTTAGCAGCGGGCTCAAGTTCCTTAGGTACAAGGTAAGTGAAAGTATTTCTAAATGGTAATGGGAAAACAACTTCTATGAACATTTAATACTGCTGCGCATATTTATTTATGATTGAGCCTATCGTTATGTATTATCTTTATATTACAATTAAAAAAATGCTTTATTTTTTATAAAACGGTTCTAAAGGTCGATAGGGGTTTCCCTGAAATGATTGGCTAAACATTTCAAAATTCAGAACCTTAACGCCCTTTCCCCAGATTATTCTTTTGAAGTCTTTTGACTTAACTATAACTCCATTTGTTGAAATCACGCTGTCATCCAGTGTAAGATTTAGATAGTGAAACCCTTCTTCATATTTGATATTTTCAACCGCATCTGTGCTGTCAAATCGATATTCTGCCTGTCCAATCAGAATATTATTCTTAACAAACAGTTTTCTGGAATAAATATCTTTTCCTTGGGCTTTTTGCTGATTGACAAATTCTTTACTATTAAGCATAAAATCAAATAGGTTGGTTTTGTCCTTTTCAAAATCAGCATTAGTTTCCGCATCAGAGCGCAAATCATATGCAGTAATAACGACATATCCTTTTTCGGGTGTGCTAAGATGAACTTCATAATTGATTTTATGGAATATTAGGCAACCATTAAAGGAAAAAAGGGACAACGTCAATAAAATTGACAAAGTAATTATATTTTTCTTTTTCATTAAATCTCCTTAATAAATTTCATCATATAAAAGATGTTCAAAAGTTTCCCGGTTTCTTACAATCCGGAAATTATTTCCATCCACTAATATTTCTGGCGGTCGACGGCGTGCATTATAATTAGATGCCATAGTCATACCGTAAGAACCGGATGACATTACCGCAAGATATTCCCCTTGCTCAGGTTTAATAATACTTCTGTTCTTCCCGAGGAAATCTCCGCTTTCACAAACAGGACCAACAATATCAGCAATAATTGTTTCCCTATTAAATTTCAATTCAACCGGTTGTATATGATGATATGAACCATAAATGCTGGGACGGAGTAAATCGTTCATGGCAGCATCGACAATAATAAAATTTTTGTCGTGATTCTTTTTATTATATAACACCTTTCCGGCAAGTATTCCCCCATTGGCAGTAAAATATCTGCCTGGTTCAACAAATATATCGCATTCTAAATTTTGGATAAATGGTAATATAGCATTCGAAAATTCATCAGCAGAAAATATTTTTTCATGATTATAAACAACTCCTATACCTCCGCCAAGATCAAGGTGTTTTAGATGAATCCCTTCCCTTTTTAAGTTTTGAAATAAGAGGGACATTTTTTCAACTGCGGAGACAAAAGGCTCGACAGTTGTAATTTGTGAACCAATGTGCATATCTACACCCGTAAATTCAATATTCTCATACCGTCCATGGTCCAGGAATATTTTTGTTGCTTCAGATATATCAATTCCAAACTTATTTTCAGCTAAACCTGTGGAGATATATGGATGTGTTTTAGGATCAACATCAGGATTTACCCGGATAGCCACTTTTGCTATTTTTTTTAAAGTTTTTGCAATATTATTTATCAAAATTATTTCTTCTATTGATTCTGCTTTAATCATCAATAAATCGTTTTCTAATGCAAGCTTAATTTCATTTGCAGTTTTACCGACGCCGGAGAATATAATCTCAGAACCATTGATCCCCAATTTCATAACTCTATATAATTCACCTTCAGAATTTACATCAAAACCGCAACCGAGTTCCGAGAACGTTTTTATAACACTTAAATTAAAATTCGACTTCACTGCATAAAATATTTTATGCGGAATTTTGTTTAGCGAATAATCAAATTTTTTATAAGTCTCAACAAAAAAATTCTTACTATAAATATATGCGGGGGTTCCTACTTCCTCTAAAATATCTTTAACAGGTATATTCTCGCAATAAAGTTGATTATTTAGATAGAGAAAGTATTTTGAATCAAAAGAATCCATAGATTTCCGGGAATAATTTAAATTTAATTTTTGTAAAGATAAGAAATTCTGCTGATGTTTGCTGTTTTTACCGATATATTATAAAAAAAGGAAAGCGGAATTCAATTTGAGACTGAATTCCGCTTAGAGTATAATTCTTTTATGTTAAAAATGGAAAACTGAAACAGTAAGGTAATTTGCAACTGCCGCAATTAATAGAAGACCCAATATAGTTAATGTAATCCAGACAATTACTTTAACCCACGGTATTGCTAAATAATCCTTTAAAATATTCATTTTCATTTTCAGGATAACTCACACAATTAAAAGCTTAAAAGTTTTAAACCGCGTTTTGCATCTGCATTATTGGGATCGATTGTCAAAACCTGGCGATATTCCTTGCCGGCTTCAGCTTTATTACCCGCAAATGCATATGCCTGCGCAAGCCATAAATGATATTGAGCATTATCCGGAGCGTAAGATAAAGCCGATTTCAAACTTACAATTGCATCCTTGTATTTTTTCTTAACCAGGTCATTATATCCAAAAAAGCCGTAAGCTTCAGAGACTTCTGCCTTATTTTTATCTTCATTACCGGCAACAACCTTCAGGATCTTAGTATAAACATCTGCAGCGTCCTCATTATCTTTCATATACTGATCAGTCCTGGCTAACCAGGTCAACGCTGGCATATAGTCATCCTTAATTTTCAATACTTGCTGAAGCGAAGCTTTAGCGCTATCATAATTCTGTAATTGCAAATAGCATAGAGATCTGTTAACATACGAGCTATACGATGAAGAGTCAGTACTGATTCTTTTATCATAATATAAAATCGCTTGATCAAATTTACGCTGCCCAAGATAAAGGCTTGCTATTTCCTGATATAGCTCCGAAAGTGTAGAATCTTTTTTAACGGCTTTATCCATTAAAATTATTGCAATTGAATCCTGCTGACCGAACTTGAATTCTTGACCCATTTGGGAATATTCGTTAGCCGTAAAAACAGAATCAGGAAGAGAATTGATAACAGAAGCAGCTTCTGCAAATTTTTTGCTAAAAGTAAGAGAGATACCCTCTATCTTTCTCAATTTAATATCATTCGGAAATACAATTAATCCGTTCTTAGCTACTTCTGCAGCGCTAGGAAAGTTTTGCATTAAGAAAAAAGACCTAGCAGTAAAGAAATAAGCATCATAATTTTTCGTATTGTACTTTAAGTATTTGCTTAAGTAATAGGCAGCATTAGGATATTGCTTTGCATAGAATAAGATCGTACCAAGCGATAGATAAGCAGGTGCATAGGTTGAATCCAGCCCAATAACCTGTAAATATTTATTAGCGGCATCAGTATAGCTTTGCTGTTTTTCCAAAGCTTTCCCGGTTTTATATTTCAGAAGAGCATTTAGAGAATCCAAGCTTTCAGCTTTTTGGTAATCATTTATTGAAAGTTCCATAACACCCATCTTATAATAAGCATCTCCTAGAGCTTCATAAACTTTAGGATTTTTACCATCGGTAGTTGAGAGGTCAACCAAAATTTTTATGGCAATATCTGTTGAATCATGATTGAGATAATCCTGCGCTATTGCAAGAGCTTTATCATATTGTTTATTCTGAATAAAGTTTGATGCATCGTTATATTTCTGCTGAGCAAAGGATAAGCTTGCAGCTATTATAAAGATAGAAATAAAAGTAATAGATTTCATTTTGTAGTCCATATTATTGATTTTCATTAATTTTTACCGGAACAGCTGCCGGTGCTAGGTTTTGAGCCAGAGCAATTTTTTGTCCTTCGTAACTGGTTAAAAATGTTGCAAACCCGGAAGCGACAGTTATTCCCTTCTCATTCAGAAAAACGTAAACTGTTTGTTTAAAAGGATAGTAATCTTTTATAACTAACCCGGGATGAGGTTCATAGTATACATCATCAACTTTATTTTGTGTAAAGTCTCCGACTTTTATAAATTTAATTTTAGATGAATCCTGGACAGTATTAAAGCTTAGTAATCCAATTATATTATCACCGCCGATGACTTTAGCTAAAACGGCACTATCAGTAGGAACTAATTCAACATTTTTAGGCGGTTGACCTTTAAGAATTGATTCCATTATAAACTGATAAGAACCTGAATTAGTCTGGGGTATAACAACTCTGTAATTTGATGTTTTTCCCATCAAAAGATTTTGCAATTCATCAATTCTAATATTATTCAGGCTGCTATTTTTAGGAGCAATAACAGCTAAAGCATCATGA
>JAJYOQ010000209.1 GCA_021796135.1 Bacteroidota bacterium | reverse complement strand
AAATTTGCTAAAAAAATATTATTCGAGAATTAATACATAACTTTTAGTTAGAAGGAAGGTTTTATGCATATAAAGAGGTTTTTTACAGAAGTTAACAAAGACCCATTCGTTTCATTTGAATTTGTCAAACGTACTTCAGAAATAAAAAACCCTGATGGTTCAATAGTCTTTAAAATGGAAGATGTTTTTGTACCTTCATCCTGGTCACAGGTTGCTACGGATATTATTGCTCAGAAATATTTTAGAAAAGCAGGGGTTCCTAAGCTATTAAAAAAGAAGAGTGAAAAAGATGTTCCAACATGGCTTCAGACATCAGTAGAAGATTCTGATAATTTAGAACAACTTCCCGCAAAAGAAAGGTATACTGCAGAGACAGATTCAAGGCAAGTCTTTCATCGTTTAGCAGGAAATTGGACATATTGGGGCTGGAAAGCCAAATATTTTGATAGTGAAGAAGATGCAAAAGCCTTTTACGATGAACTAATCTATATGCTAGCTAACCAAATGACAGCACCCAATAGTCCGCAGTGGTTTAACACAGGATTAAATTGGGCATATGGTATTAGCGGTCCTTCTCAAGGACATTATTATGTTGATCACATCACTGGGAAATTAACTGCAAGCAATGATGCTTATACTCATCCGCAGCCACATGCATGTTTTATACAATCCGTAAAAGACGATTTAGTAAATGAAGGCGGAATAATGGACTTATGGGTTCGAGAAGCAAGATTGTTTAAATATGGTTCCGGAACGGGTTCAAATTTTTCTGATATACGGGGCGCCGAAGAATCGCTAAGTGGGGGAGGTAAATCATCAGGGTTAATGTCATTCTTAAAAATCGGAGACCGCTCAGCCGGAGCAATTAAGTCCGGAGGCACAACAAGACGTGCTGCTAAAATGGTGACACTTGATCTTGATCATCCTGATATTGAAGAATATATTAATTGGAAAGTTATTGAAGAACAAAAAGTTGCCTCTCTAGTTACGGGATCTAAACTTTGCAATATTCACCTTAATGCAATTATGAAAGCATGCTATGACGAGCATCCTGAAAATGACCGGTTCAATAAGAATTTAAATAAGAAATTGAAAATGGCAGTTATTGAAGCACGAAAAGCTATGATCCCTAATAATTATATAGAAAGGGTTATACATCTTGCTAAACTTGGATTTAAATCAATAGAATTCCCTGTTTATGACGTTGATTGGAACTCAGAGTCCTATGCTACCGTATCCGGACAAAATTCTAATAATTCAGTAAGAGTAACTAATGAATTTATGAACGCTGTAATTAATGACGGCGATTGGAACCTATTAGGAAGAATTGAAAAGAAAAAAGCAAAAGAAGAAAAGAGATCTCCAAAACCTTTTAAGACATTAAAAGCAAGAGACTTATGGGATCAAATTAGTTATTCTGCATGGTCAAGTGCTGATCCGGGAATTCAATATCATACTACAATTAATGAATGGCATACATGCCCAGCTAATGGTGAAATTAAAGCTTCAAACCCTTGCAGCGAATATATGTTTCTTGATGACACTGCTTGCAACCTTGCTTCTATAAATTTAGGTAAATATTACGATACAAAAACTAAAAAATTCAATATTGAAGCTTACCGACATACAGCAAGACTTTGGACTATAGTACTAGAAATTAGTGTTTTAATGGCACAATTTCCTAGTAAAGAAATTGCTCAACGAAGTTATGATTTCAGAACTTTGGGATTAGGTTATGCAAATTTGGGTACATTGTTAATGCTTCAGGGAATTCCTTATGACAGCAATGAGGCATTTGCTATATGCGGAGCTTTGACTGGAATTATGCACATGTCGGCATACGCAGCATCTGCTGAAATGGCAAAAGAACTTGGCGCTTTTCCAAAGTATGAAGAAAATAAAGAAAATATGTTAAGGGTTATTAAAAACCATCGAAGAGCCGCTTACAATGTTCCAACAGAAGAATATGAAGGACTTTCAATTTTCCCTGTAGGAATTAATCCCAAGCATTGTCCCTCTGATTTACTTAAGGCAGCCAGAGAAGATGCCGATAAAGCACTTGAATTGGGCACTAAATTCGGTTTTCGCAATGCACAGGTAACTGTCATTGCACCAACCGGAACTATCGGCTTGGTAATGGATTGTGATACTACCGGTGTCGAACCAGATTTTGCTTTAGTTAAATTTAAAAAACTTGCCGGTGGCGGATATTTTAAGATTATTAATCAATCTATCCCTCCGGCTTTAGATAGATTGAACTATAATAAAGATCAAATAAACGAAATTGTAAAATATGCAAAGGGTTCAGGCTCATTGCATGGCTGTCCATATATTAACCATGAATCATTAAAAGCTAAAGGGTTTACTGAAGCAGCTCTTGATAAAATTGAAAAGGCGCTTCCTTCCGTTTTCGATTTGACTTTTGCTTTCAACAAATTTACGCTCGGTGTGGATTTCTTAATAAATAAACTTGGATTTGCAGAAGAAGATATTAATTCATTTGATTTTAATCTCCTCACATCACTCGGTTTCTCAAAACAGGAAATTTCTACAGCTAATGATTATATCTGCGGGACCATGACATTAGAAGGTGCTCCGTTTTTAAAACATGAACATTATCCTGTGTTTGATTGTGCTAATAAATGTGGCAAAAAAGGTACGAGATTTATCCGTTCATCAGCTCACATTAAGATGATGGCAGCAGCTCAACCGTTTATATCAGGAGCTATTTCTAAAACCATTAATCTCCCTAATCAAGCTTCAATAGAAGATGTTAAAGAGGCTTATATGGAATCATGGAAATTAGGTATTAAAGCAAACGCTCTATACAGAGATGGATCAAAACTTTCACAGCCATTAAATACAATTACTGATGAAGAACTTGAAGCGATCATGGAAGACAAAGAGAATAATGACATAGTTAAAGTCGCAGAAAAAATTATTCATCGTTATATTGCCAAGAGAAGAAGGTTGCCCGATAGAAGGACAGGTTATACACAAAAAGCAAAAATTAATGGACAATCAGTTTATATAAGAACTGGTGAATATGAGAACGGGCAGTTAGGGGAAATATTTATCGATATGCACCGAGAAGGGGCTGCATTCAGAAGTTTATTGAATTGTTTTGCTATTTCAATCTCACTTGGACTCCAACACGGAGTACCTCTAGAAGAATTTATTGATGCTTTTGTTTTTACTAGATTTGAACCTAGCGGAATTGTTGCTGGAAATGATAAAATAAAAATGGCTACTTCTGTTATTGACTATATTTTCCGAGAATTAGCAGTTACATATTTAGGACGTTACGATCTTGCACATGTTGAACCTGACGAACAACGATCTAAAGCCTCTCCCGGGATAGTTAAAAAATTAACTGAACCAGAATTTGTAAGTGAAGAAGTAGTCAGCGAACGGCTTGTTGAACTTGATAAAGAGACTACTCAAAATTATAATTATTCACTATCCACAAATGAAGCTAAATTTCATAAGATGCCTGATCACCAGTCAATAATGCAATCTAAAGTAAGGCAGGCAATTGAAAAAGGCTACACAGGGGATATATGTACCGAATGTCAAAGTATGACAATGGTTCGAAATGGAACCTGCTTAAAGTGTATGACTTGCGGATCTACATCTGGCTGCAGTTAAATCAATCAAAATTCACAAAAAAGCCGTTTATTTAAACGGCTTTTTATTTATAAAGACTTTATTTTTACAATCATTTCAATTTCTACAGGGGCATTAAGCGGAAGTTCATTTACTCCAACGGCACTCCGTACATGCTTTCCGCTTTCACCAAAAATTTTAACTATTAACTCAGATGCTCCGTTAGCAATTTTTGGTTGATTTGAAAATCCATCAGCACTATTAACAAATACTGTCAGCTTGATAATTCGCTCGATTAAATTAAGGTTACCTATTACACTTTTAATGACACTTAAGCAATTCAAAGCGGAAATTTCGGCAGCTTTACTGCCATCCAAATCATTTATTTCTGCCCCAACTTTTCCTTTAAATTTTAATTCACCATTAATCATAGGCAATTGACCGGCAGTAAATACAAGATTATCAACTTGTAAAGCAGGTATGTATGCAGCTAATGGTTTTGGTGATTCCGGAAGGTTAAACCCCAACTGTCTAATTTTTTCCTCAATCATAATATTCCTTTTGATAAGTTTTTAGTTTTGTTATTTTTAAATCAAGTTTAATATTTTATAACTTCATTTTACAATTGCAATTTTAAGGAATAAATCAAATGATTGAAAGTAATTTTAAGGAACTTGTCGATATTATTTATAAGCTGCGATTAGAATGCCCCTGGGATCGTGAACAAAGTAATGACTCGATTAAGTCTGCGACAATTGAAGAAGCTTATGAAGTAGTAGAAGCAATTGAGAATAAAGATTTTAAAGAATTAAAGATTGAACTAGGCGATTTGCTGCTTCATGTAATTTTTCATTCAATAATAGCAGAAGATGAAAATAAATTCAATCTTGATGATGTTATAAATTCAATTAAGGCAAAACTAATCCGAAGGCATCCTCATGTTTTCGGTGATGTAACAGTGCAAGGTTCCGAAGAAGTTAAAAAGAACTGGGAGGCTATAAAATTAGACGAAGGAAGAAATTCCGTGCTTGAAGGAGTCCCTGAAAATTTACCCTCATTACAAAAGGCATTTCGCCTTCAAGAGAAAGCTTCAAAAGTTGGTTTTGATTGGAATAATAAGGATGAAGTTTGGAAAAAAGTAATTGAAGAAATTGAAGAAATGCATAAATCTGAAAAGGAGGAATCAAAGGAAGAGCTGGAAAATGAGATTGGTGATGTTTTCTTTGCAATGGTAAACTATTCCAGATTCTTGGGCCTTAACCCCGAATATGCATTACGAAAATCTATTAAAAAATTTATAAAAAGATTTAACTATATTGAAGAAAAAATAAATAAAAGCGGAAGAAAAATAAATGAATCTAATCTTGAAGAAATGGATAAATTTTGGAATGAGAGTAAAAAACTAGAGAAGTTAAATTAAAAGGTAGTCTATCTTTAATGTTTTAGATTATCAACGTTATCTCCATTTCTAAATTTTTCGTAAGCATTAATAATATCTTTAACTAACCGATGTCTAACTACATCAGATTTATCAAAAGTTACAAACCCAACTCCGTCAATATTCTTTAGAATATCTTTGGCTTCGATTAAGCCGCTCACTGATTTTGAGGGTAGATCAATTTGGGTAATATCTCCAGTAATTATTGCCTTAGAATTTAATCCTAAACGAGTAAGAAACATTTTCATTTGAGTCGCAGTTGCATTTTGTGCTTCATCTAGAATTACAAATGCATTATTTAAAGTTCTTCCGCGCATATAAGCCAGTGGCACAATTTCAATAATACCCTTTTCAAGATAACCTTTCAATTTTTCAGACGGCATCATATCATCAAGAGCATCATACAAAGGACGTAAATAAGGGTCTATTTTTTCTCGGAAATCTCCGGGTAAGAATCCAAGGCTTTCTCCTGCTTCTACAGCAGGTCGGGCTAAAACAATCTTACTAACGTTACCTTTTTTTAATGCTGAAACTGCAAGAGCTACAGCTAAATAAGTTTTTCCAGTACCTGCCGGACCTATAGCAAAACATATATCATTTTTTAATGCAGTTTGAAGGTAATTAATTTGACCGGGAGTTTTTGCTTTAATAGCATCATTCTTTGTATATAGAACTATTGCATCTATCTCTTTTTCGCTTAATATTTCCTTACCATGGATGGTAAGATCAAGTATAGCTTCAACATCTGTTTTTCGAAGAGTACCGCTGGTATTTAAGACATATACCATTTCTTTTAAAATTTTTTCTACTAACTCAACTTCTTCGAGCACACCTTTGACGACAACGTTTTCCCCACGTACTATTATTGCAGCATTAAACTTATCTTCTATTAACTTCAGATTTCCGTCATTCATTCCGAGAAGAGAAAGCATATCAACATTTTCTAAAGCAAATTTTTTTTCTATGGCAGTCATATTATTATCCTGAAATAGAAAAAGCCCTTATCATCCGAAGATGATAAGAGCTTTTCAACAAAATTAAAATTGCAAGCAATTAAAAAACCTTATTTAGCCGGAGCTGGTTTATAGTTGCTTTTAATTTTTTCATATTTAGCCATTTCTTCTTCACTTAACTTAGGAATCTTGAAATTTTGCTTTGGGAAAATCAAATTAGGATTTTTAATTTCATCTCGATTTGCTTTATAGATATTTGGCCAAGCAAAGGCATTATCATAAATGTCTTTTTTCTTAGCGATATTCCAGAGGCAATCTCCTTTAACAACTGTATAGGTTATTTCTTTAGGAGCTTCAACCCATGCATCTAATTCAGCTTGCATTTGGTTATGAACTTGATCATAAAATTCCGGAAGAGCACTGATTTTATTTGCTTTTAAAGCATCAAGATCTTTCTGTCTATCCGCTTTAGGCCCTTCATGACGTTGAATTTTACCATTTAATTCTGCAACAGCATTTCTGAAATTATCTACATCAGCTTTAGTAGCACCGATCATTTGATAGAGTTCATTCATGCAGTTATCATAATCTTGAATTTTTGAAAGTTGATCTTTCATATTCGCAATATCTGATTGAAGAGTTGCATTTTCAGTGGTTAAACTTTGTTTTTCAGTAGTCAAACGTGTGATCTCAGCTTGCCATTCCTCTTTAGTCATTTTCTTATCTTGTGCATAAGTTGCAATAGAGAAGAAAAACAAGAGAGCAAGCATTCCTATAATACTTTTATATGATTTCATAAAACTTTTCTCCAGTTTTTTTTATTAAAAATTAATTATTTAGAAGACATTTTATCTAAGTTAGCCTTAGTCTCTTCCTTTTCCTTATTGCATTGAGCAAGCTTATCGTTTTTTTCAGCTATTTGTTTTTCCAAACTAGCTCTTTCATCCTTAAGCGAATTTGCCTGGGATTGTAAAGAGTTAACTTCGCTTTGCAGATTATTTAACTGAGCCATTTCGGCTTCGCTAACGCCTCCGCAACCGCTTAAAACTGCAGTAGTAATTCCAAAAGCAGCTATAATAGCAGTGTTTCTTAAAACCTTTGCTATTTTCATTTTAACCTCCGATTGTTTTTTTAGAAAATTTAATTAAATA
>JAJYOQ010000208.1 GCA_021796135.1 Bacteroidota bacterium | reverse complement strand
TCATGATGAAAGTGACGAAAGTTTTATTAGCAAACATGCGAGAGAGGGATATTCATTTCATGATTTAGAGTCCAAATTAGAACCGCTAGGATTTAGTGTCTACCGTTCAAGATATACATATGGTAAATGGGGAGATAGGGCATGGCGTCTAGGAATAAAATATCCAATCCAAATGGTTAATATTTCTAAAATATTTTTAATACTTTTACCGTTGTATTATTTATTTACATTCCCTTTCACGCTGATAATGATGTATATGGATTATTCGGGGAGTAATGTAGTTGGTGCGGGGATAAATTTTATAGTTAGAAAATAATTATTTTTTTATATGAAAGTTTTACGGTTCAGAAATGGCAAAAACAATTAAGAACATAAAGAATAAAAGAGCCGAACAGGCAACATTCCTTTCAAAGTTTAATATTGAAGAGATATTACCGGTAAAGTATCATACTATAACCGGCATAATAATCATTGCTGTAGCTTTCTTAATCTTTTTTTCACCGATGTATTTTGGCGGAAAGACTTTTCAGTCCGGCGACATTCTAACCTCCTATAGCTTTACAAATTATGTTAAATCAGAAAGTGAACACCTTTGGAACCCTTATATGTTTTGTGGAATGCCATCGGCAATGTCATTTGGTCCGAATAGATGGTATGACTTTGTTTCATTTGCATATAATGGTGTAAAGAATTCTGTATCCGATATTGCGTCTGTTCCTTATGCTGCTGTTACATTTCATCTTTTTATTTTAGCTCTTACTTCTTTTCTCTTTATGAGGTTTTTTAAGGCTGGGCTTTTGGTCTCACTCTTTGTCTCACTTATGACAGTATTTAGTACAGGAATTATTGTGTTCGTCTACATTGGGCATGTTACTAAACTTGCTGTCTTGGCATTTTATCCTCTGCTTTTCCTGCTGCTTTTACAAATGCAAAAAAAAATCAAACTTATTCACTTTATTCTACTTATTATAGGAATACATCTTTTACTGGAACCGCTGCATGTTCAAATAATTTTTTATACATTTTTTTCAATCGGTATTTACTTCATCTATTATTTGTTTCACTTTATTAAAACAAAAGATAATCAGCATTTAATGAATCTTATAAAATCTGCTGGAATATTTATTACAGCTTTAGTAATAGCATTGCTGATGAGTTATGATAATTACATGCAGACTTACGAATATACTCCTTATTCTACGAGGGGAACGAAGGGAATTTTAGAAAATCAAACCAGTCAAAAAGAGCAATCGGATTTTTATGATTACGCTACAAGCTGGTCATTTTCGCCTGGCGAAGTCTTAACGTTTATCGTTCCTTCATTTTACGGTTTTGGAAATTCTACCTACAACGGCGAGCTATCTAATTTTCAAAACGTGCCTGTTAATACTTATTTTGGACAAATGCCATTTGTCGATGTTCCAATGTACATGGGTGTAATCATTTTCTTTCTCGGATTAATTTCGATTATTATTAATTGGAAACTTCCTTTTATAAGATTTTTAACAATACTAATTGCAATATCATTACTCATTTCTTTTGGGAAGACCTTTTCACCTATTTTCAATTTGATGTTTTACTATTTTCCTTTCTTCGATAAATTTAGGGTCCCTTCGATGATTCTTGTGCTAGTGCAGGTAAGTTTTCCGGTTCTTGCCGGTCTGGCTTTAATGCGATTCAAAGAAATGCTTGAAGAAAAAGACATTAAGTGGGGATTATATCTTAAAAGGATGACAATAATTTTTGGAGCAGTATTTATAATATCAGTATTATTGAACTCGCCAATATCTGATTGGTTTAAAAATAGAATAATTGATTCAGGAGCAAAAGGGGAGAGGCTAAAGCCGATTTATGATTACATGGCTTCAATGTTTACAACTGATCTTTACATGAATTTTGCTTTAATAGCTTTGGTTTGTTTGGGCAGTTATTTTTTCATAAAGAAGAGAATTAGTTTCGACACGCTTACAATTTTTATTTTAGCATTATCATTATTTGATTTAATGAGAATCGATTTGCGTGCTGAAAATTACGTAAGCAATCCTGAAGTTAAGGATTCCTTCCAGAAACCGAGTTATGTGCGAGAAATTCAGGCAATGAAGGACAAAGAACCGTTTAGATTGTTAAACCTAAAACAGGATGGAACTCCGGGTTCATTTAGTTCTAATCAGGACTTTCATGTATATTTTTTGTTAGAAGATTTTTACGGTTACTCCGGAATAAAGCCGAGAAGTTACCAGGATTTTATTGATGTAGTTGGTCCTGCGAATGAAACACTCTGGCGAATGTTGAATGTAAAATATATTGTTACTGAGAAGCCAGTTAATTTTCCTGGATTAAAAGAAGTAGACATTAATCAACATAGTGTACTTTATATTAACCACAATGCTTTGCCACGGGTATATTTTATTGATTCGATTGCAACTAAACCTGCTCTTGATTTTCTAGAAATGGTTAAGCAAGACGCATTTGATCCGCAAAAAGTTGGTTTCTTGGAAAATGGAACTTTGAATGTTGAAAAGTCGGATAGTTCAGCGTTTATTCACTTAACAAAATATACCGATGAAGAAATTTCTTTGAATGTAAATGCAAGTGGTAAAAATTTTCTTTTTGTTGGCGACACCTATTTTCCCAAAGGGTGGGAAGCAAAAATAGATGGAGACAGAACAAATATTTATAAAGTTGATCATGGCTTTATGGGAATTGTTGTTACGAAGGGTATGCATAAAGTGAACTTTATTTATGCTCCTAAAAGTTATTATATAGGGAAGAATATTTCTCTTACTCTTAATAGCTTTCTTCTTATTGGATTATTGTTTGCTGCTTTTACGAATTATAAAAAATCTAGGAAGGATGACAGAGCATTATCTAAATGACAAATATGATGAATGTTTTTAATTTTTACTTTAGTGAAAGATTTTATCTATGAAACTCTTGATAACTGGTGCCGGAGGATTTATAGGCTCACATCTGAGTGAACTTTGTGTTGAACTTGGTTATAAGGTTAAAGCTTTTGTCAGATATAATTCAAAAAACAATTGGGGTTGGTTAGAGCAATCTGACTATAAGGATAAAATTGAGGTTGTTGTAGGCGATATACGAGATTATGATTCTGTTTATAATGCGTTAAAAGGCTGTAATGCAGTATTTCATCTAGCTGCTTTAATTGGTATTCCTTACTCCTATGTTTCTCCAAAGGCATATATAGAAACAAATATTAATGGTACTTATAATATATTACAAGCTTCAAAAGAATTGGGACTTGAACAAATATTAGTTACCTCTACAAGTGAAACTTATGGCACTGCTCAATATGTGCCGATTGATGAAACGCATCCGATGGTTGGTCAATCACCATATTCAGCTTCAAAAATAGCTGCAGATCAGTTGGCAATAAGTTACTATCGTTCTTTTAATTTACCGGTTAAGATTGTCAGACCGTTTAATACATACGGACCAAGACAATCGTCACGAGCTGTTATTCCAACGGTAATTTCTCAAATATTATCCGGAAGAGAAAAATTAAGTTTAGGAAATCTAACCCCAACAAGAGATTTGACATTCGTAAAAGATACTTGCAATGGATTTATAGAAATTTTTAAGTCTGAAAAACTTTTTGGAGAAATAACTAATATTGGCATGAACGAAGAAATTAGCATTCGGGATCTAGTAATATTAATTTCTGATTTACTTAATAAAAAAATAGAGATTGATATAGATAATCAAAGAGTGAGACCTGAGAATAGCGAAGTTGAAAGATTAATGTGTAATAATAACAAAATCAAACAAAGCACATCGTGGACTCCTAAATTCAATTTAAGGACGGGTTTAGAAGAGACCATTATGTTTTTGAAGAAAAATATTCATTTATATAAAACAGCTATTTACAATGTTTAATAAATTTATAGAACTAGTAAAATCACTTTATCCTGGTATGGATCCAATTCCACTGCACGCACCGGTTTTTATGGGTAAGGAAAAAGAATACCTCAATGAATGTATTGATTCTACTTATGTTTCTTATGTCGGAAAATATGTAACCAAATTTGAAGAAATGACCGCTGAATACGTTGGAGCAAAGTATGCGATTGCCATGGTTAATGGTACTGCTGCACTTCAAATTGCACTTCAAATTGCTGGTGTTCAAAGATACGATGAAGTCATTACCCAACCGTTAACATTTGTAGCTACTGCAAATGCAATAGCTCATACTGACGCAATGCCGGTATTTATTGATGTTGATTTAGACACAATGGGAATGTCTCCAGACAAACTTGCTGATTGGTTAAAATCAAATACTAAAATTTCTAAAAATTTAGACTGCATTAATAAAATTACAAATAAACGCATTTCTGCAATCGTACCAATGCATACCTTCGGTCACCCCTGTAGAATTGATGAAATAATTGATATAGGTAATAAGTATAATATACCAGTTGTTGAAGATTCTGCTGAATCACTTGGCTCTTTTTATAAAGGAAAACATACAGGAACTTTTGGACTAGCAGGTATATTAAGTTATAATGGTAATAAGACGATTACTACAGGCGGCGGTGGAATGATAATTACCAACGATGAAGAATTTGCAAAAAAGGCAAAGCATATTACCACGACTGGTAAAATACCTCACAAATGGGACTACGTGCATGATGTTATAGCATATAATTATAGATTGACGAATATTAATGCTGCAATAGGTGTTGCGCAGATGGAGCTTTTTGATAAATATTTGTTAAATAAACGTGAAACGTCTAATATATACCGCAATTTTTTTAAGGACTCGGAGATCAATTATTTTAATGAGCCTTTAAATTCAAGTTCGAACTATTGGCTAAATGCAATTATTCTTAAAGGTAAGGAAGAAAGGGATACATTTCTAAAATATACTCATGATAATAACATTATGACAAGGCCTATTTGGCGACTAATGAGTAAGTTGGGAATGTATAATTTATGTCAAACAAGTAATTTAGATAATGCAAATTGGCTTGAAGATAGAGTTGTAAACGTCCCTAGTAGTTATAGGATAAAATCATAATAATTTAGCACATTGTTAGTAATAGAAAAATACAGTGAAATGATTGAATAATAAAAAACTAAATATATTATTCCTTGGCGCAGGGAAGAAAATTTCTTTAATTGAACGATTTATATCGGCCGGTTTGGAAATAGGATTTAATCTAAATTTGTTTTCATATGAAAAAACTTTGGATGTAGCAGTTTCAAAATATTGTACAATTATAGTTGGGAAAAAATGGGATGATCCAGAAGTAATCTCTGATATAAAAAATCAATTAGTACACAATAGTATAGACATAATTGTTACTTGTGTGGATCCAGCAATAATGTTAGCTGCGAAATTAAAAGACAATGAAAAAGATGTATTTATTCCATCTTCCTCAAAAGAAATGTGTGAAATTACATACGATAAATCAAAGGCTAACGATTGGTTCGATAAAATTGGTGTATTAATTCCGCAGAAAACAAGACGTTTCCCATCTATTGCTAAACCTAAAAAGGGCTCGGCTTCCCAAGGTATCTATATTTTGAATAATGAATTAGACGAGAAATATTTCCTTGAAAAAGAAAACTCGTCACAATATATTGTACAAGAATTTATTGCAGGCGATGAATATACGGTTGATGCTTATGTAAATAGAAATAGAGAAATAGTGGGTATAATTCCAAGAATAAGGCTTGAAGTAATTGGCGGCGAATCTATTAAATCAATAACTAAAAGAAATGAACAGATCATTTCAATAACGGAGAAGATTTTAACTGAAGGAGAATTCGTTGGTCCAATTACGCTACAATTTATAAAAAGTCATTGCAATAATTTACCATATTTGATAGAAATTAACCCTAGATTAGGTGGCGGAGTGATTAATTCGATTGAGGCAGGATTAAATATACCATTGTTTATATTAAAAGATAGCCTAAATATGCCTATTGATAAGATTTATACGTGGAAAGAAAATTTATTAATGGCACGAGGTTACAATGAGGTTTTCATTTGCAAATAATTATTGATTTGGATGGAACAATTTGTACTGAAGAAAGAACTTTTAGTAGAAGTCTTGCGAAGCCTTTGCCGAATGCCATTGAAACTATTAATAAATTATACGAAGAAGGAAATACGATAATTATTTATTCTGCAAGAACTTGGGCAGAATTTGAAATGACAACGGAATGGCTGAAAAAGTACAGGTTAAAATATCATCAACTAATGTTGGGCAAACCAGTGGGGGATATTTGGATAGATGATAGAGCGATAAAATTTGACAGTTGGAAAGTAATAAAAGATTTGGTTACTAAGAAGAAATCCAAAAAGAAATAGAGGAAATGAAATTTCATGAATAATAAAGTACTAATAATAGCTGAGGCAGGAGTTAATCATAACGGAGATATTAAGCTTGCAAAGAATATGATTATAGAGGCTAAGAATGTTGGTGCGGATATTATTAAGTTCCAGACAGCTGTTCCTGAAGAGGTTATGATATCAAATGCACCTAAGGCAGGTTATCAGCTTAAAAACACGGATGCAGGTCAATCGCAACTAGAAATGGCAAAAAAAATTCATTTGCCATTAAATTCATTTTTTGAATTAAAGCATTTTTGCGATGAATTAAAATTAGAATTCTTGACCACGGCTTTTGATCCGGTATCTCTTGCTTTTATCGGAAAACTTGACATGAATTTTTATAAAATTCCATCGGGTGAGATCACGAATTATCCTTATCTGAAATCAATAGCAAAGTTAAATAAAAATATATTGCTTTCAACCGGAATGGCAAACTTAGGCGAAGTAGAAGATGCCTTGGACATATTAACAAGAAGTGGTACAGATAAACATAAAATTACTGTTCTGCATTGTAATACAGAATATCCAACACCTTATAATGATGTTAATTTAAAAGCGATGGTCACCATAAAAAATGCTTTCGACGTAAAAATTGGTTATTCAGATCACACTAATGGAATTGAAATACCAATTGCAGCTGTTGCTCTAGGTGCTGAAGTAATTGAGAAGCACTTTACACTTGACAAAAATATGGAGGGACCCGATCATAAAGCGTCTCTTGAGCCCCATGAATTTGCAGAAATGGTAAAAGCAATTAGGAACATTGAGAATGCCCTTGGCGACGGAATTAAGCATCCTTCTAAGTCTGAAGAAAAAAATATTAATATTGTGAGGAAAA
>JAJYOQ010000207.1 GCA_021796135.1 Bacteroidota bacterium | reverse complement strand
ACATTAAAGCTCCGGAGGAGCGACATATAACTTTTTGAACAAGATTAAAGTGTTTTATATTTCTAATTTTTCGATTAATTTTATCTTAAGGGCACTTCTAAAAACTTCAATATTCTCTGCGAACGTTGCGTATTCTTTGCGTTAAATTTTTATAAAAGATAGTTTTTAGAAGTGCCCTTAAGATATTTGACACCAATTCACATGGACAAAAAAGTTAAATATTAAATTAACACGAGGAAAAATGCTAAAAAATAAAAAGGATTTAAAACATACCGGAGCTCAACTTCCACTGTTTGTTGAAAAGGATGAGGATGGATTTTACGTTGTAGAATGTCCTCTGTTTGAAGGCTGCTATGCACAAGGCAAGACGCTTGATCAAGCTCTAAAAAACGTTTGGGAAGTTTTGAATTGGTTCTGGAAGAAAAAGACAACCGAAATATACTCCATTCCTATAGACCACGTGAAATTAGCTTGCATACAATTACTTTATAAACATGACACAATTGCCGGTTCTCAAAGGTCGAGAAATTATTATTGCATTAACTAAAATCGGTTATTCGCAAATTAGGCAGCGAGGAAGTCATATTAGACTAGAATGTCCCGGAAGAAAATCTAATATTGTTTAGAAAAAGCAGCCCACGACTTCAGCCGTGGGTTCCATAACATAAAACCTAATTTATTAACCGTTTCAACGGTTTTAATACCTAACTAAAAACTATCGTTCAACCTGAGTAAGTTACAGACGGATCCTCACTGATAATTTATTAAACCGTGGAAAGCATCTATACTTCGTAATAAGCGTTTTAATTTGTTTATGCTAATTTTAATTGATTATAAAAATAGAAAAGTACGTTATACCGATGAGCGAATAAAGCATTCAGAAAACAGCCATCCTGAAATGGTTAATCAATTAGAAAAAATTAAAGATGCTTTGTTGATACCGGATTATGTAATTGAATCAAAAACTGATACTAATGTTGAATTGTTATATAAGTATTTGCCTTAACCCCGGTAAAGGCAAAATATTTGTGCATTACAGTTAAATATAAGGACAGTGATAATTTCATAATTACTGCTTATTTTACCGATACAATAAAAAAAGGAAAGCTGCTATGGGAAAAGAAATAAAAATTTGGTTTGATAAAGAAGGAGATTATCTTGAAGTAACTTTTGAAAAAAAAGAAGGTTATTTTATAGAGACAGAAAATGATGCAGTAATGGAAAAGGTTGATAACGAAGGGAATATTTTAGGCTTTTCAATTCTGAAGGTAAGCGAGGTAAAAAACTTCCCCCTGTCAATATCACTCAAAAGTACCGCAGCTTAAATAGACAAAATATTTAATGTAACTCAGAAATCCACCTTCTTAGAATGTGGATTCTTTAATTTTTATTCCGCTCTTTTAAAGTCGTATCTGAAAAATAGGTCTAAAACTTATCATGGTTATTAAAAAAAGCTATATTCTCGGACAGCCCCCTAGTCATGGCGTCTCTCAATAGGGGACATTACGGAGTTTTGATTGCATAAATTCGAGAACAAATGCTTGAATAATTATTATTTTAATTCTAATTTTTAAAGTTAAATAAGTAAACTCAAGTTCCCCGCAGTTGAATATAACCCGTTAAAACCGTCTGATTTATTCCGTTTAGAAAAAGCAGCCCACGACTTCAAGTCGTGGGTTCCATAACATAAAACCTTATTTATTAACCGTTTCAACGGTTTTAATACCTAAATAAAAACTATCAATCAACCTGAGTAAGTGAAAGAATCTTTGAATAATTCCATAAATTATATTAAATTTATGGAACATAATTCCATAAATTAAAATGATAATTAGAAAAATAAATATAAAGGAGCTTATCCAGCGAGGAAAGGTTTTAATAATTTACGGCGCTCGAAGAACGGGAAAAACAACCTTATTGAATGAATATCTTAAGGAAACGGACTTAAAATACAAACTTGAGTCAGGCGATAATATAAGAGTTCAACAGGTGCTTTCTTCTCAAGACTTTTCTCAAATCAATGATTATGTGTCAGATTATGACTTAATAGCAATTGACGAAGCCCAGCAAATTCCAAATATCGGGATGGGGCTAAAGATAATAGTTGATAATCACCCGGAAATTTTTGTAATAGTAACAGGCTCATCGTCATTTGACCTCTCTCAAACAATAGGCGAACCGCTGACGGGCAGAAAAAGAACTTCAACCCTTTATACATTCTCTCAAGAAGAACTGCTTAGTAAATATAATAAGTTCGAACTAAAAGAAGAGCTAAAGAATTTTTTAATTTTCGGTTTATATCCGGAAGTAGCGCTTGCAGGTAAAAAAGAAGAGAAGATTGAAATTATAAATGAGCTTGTAAATAGTTACCTTTTGAAGGATATTCTGTCTTTTGAAAGAGTAAAATCTCATAAGCACTTGTTGGATTTGCTGAAGCTTTTGGCGTTTCAGGTTGGTAGTGAAGTATCGCAGAATGAGCTGGCGGTAAACTTAGGTGTAGATGTTAAAACTGTCGGAAGATATTTAGATTTATTGGAGAAAAGTTTTATAATTAAAAAGTTAGGTGGTTTTAGCCGGAATTTAAGAAATGAGATTACTTCAAAAGCTAAATATTATTTTTGCGATAACGGCATTAGAAACGGTATAATAATGAATTTTAATTCAATTGATTTAAGAAACGACATCGGGCAGTTGTTTGAGAATTTTATGTTTATTGAAAGGCAAAAATTTCATTCAAACAAAAGGGATGTTTTTGGCTCATATTTTTGGCGCACTTATACAGGTAAAGAAATTGATTTAATTGAGGATAAAGACGGAAAGATTACTGCATTTGAATTTAAATGGTCTAAGAAGGCGCGCACAAAAAAACAGAAGGAGTTTGTTGACAATTACAATCCGGAAAATTATTATTTTGTCAACGAGAGTAATTATCTGGATTATTTGATTGAATAAATGCCTTTTTCAGCCGCAGAGCAACGACACATCAGTAGATTATAAACAAAACCAAGAAATATATAGCTCCATAGGAGCGACACTCGTCACTAATAATTTATAACTAATAATTGTAAAATAAATCATGAAAAAAATAAACATAACCTCGTTTGTCCCTATGTTCCCAAAATTTCTCCTATCCCACAAATTCAAAATTCATAATTCAACATTCAACATTCTTTTTCCTCTTTTCCTTTTTCCTTTTTACTTCCTCCGTAACCGCCCAAACCGTCTACGAGCCCATACACAGCGGTGTATATGACTTCCTGGACCTTATGGCGCAAAAGGGAATAATCCAATTCCACGATAATATTAAACCTGTAAGCAGGGAGTACATTGCGGAAAAGCTTCAACAATTATCAATTAACACCCCTAGAAAATGAAGAACTAAAATTTTACCTAAAAGATTTTGGAATGGAGCTGTCTTCAATTCAACATTCAAAATTTCTTCAGCATTCAAAATTCAACATTCAACATTCAAAATTGAGTTCTTTGTTTTCAAATGATCCTTATGGAAGATTGCGTATGTTCTCTTACGAAGATAGCCTATTCAAAATTAACGCAAGCCCAATTCTCGGCTATGAACTCGGTACTAGGGATGGCGCTAAATATTCCCACCGCTGGAATGGCTTGTATATGTATGGTTATCTCGGAAGTAATATCGGTTATAGCTTCCGCTTTCAGGATAATTCCGAGGATGGCACTACTATTGACCAATCAAAGAGTTTTACTCCTGTAACAGGTGTAGATATAGCTAAAGCAGATGCAAATAATATACAGTACAGCGAGATAAACGTTAACCTTGCATATAATTGGTCATGGGGAGATATTTCTATCGGAAAGGATTTCCTAAATTGGGGATATGGTCAAAGCGGGCTTCTTGTCTTATCGGATAAAGCTCCGTCTTTTCCTTTCATTAGGTTAGATATCCACCCGGCAAAATGGTTCAGATTTAATTACATTCATGCCTGGCTGAACTCCGGTGTTATTGATTCAACTGCATCTTATGCTACTTTGCTTCCTGGTAATAGCAGAACAATCTTCCGTAGTAAATATCTTGCACAGCATACTTTGACTCTTACACCTGAAAGGGGACTTGATATTTCCCTCGGCGAATCGATTGTGTACAGCGACAATTTGCAATTATCCTATTTAATCCCGATAATGTTTTTTAGATTAGCAGATCATTATCTTAGTCAAGCAAATAATAATGCGGGAGGGAACTCTCAATTTTTTATGGGCGTCAGTTCCAGGAATCAAATTAAAAATACGCATTTATACGGAACACTTTTTATTGATGAAATTACCATTGAGGGTTTATTTAATCCTGCTAATCAAAGGAATCAGCTTGGATTTACTCTCGGCGGATCAGTAACGGATTTGCCTATCGATAACCTTACTTTAACAGCAGAGTTTACAAAAATATTCCCTTACGTCTATACGCATTACATACCTACACAGACGTATCAAAACAATGGTTACGTAATGGGGGATTGGATGGGGAATAATGCAGACCTTGTTTACGGCGCAATAAATTATCGTTTTATAAGAGGACTGCAGGCAACTGTATGGGGACAGTATGTTAGAAAAGGCGGGCAGGGCCCGGAAACCGGTCAATACACCCAGCCGCAGCCGCCGTTCCTATATGGCTTAAGAACAAACTATGCCTACCTTGGCGCCGAATTAAAATACGAAATCACCCACGAACTATTTGCCAGACTCCAATTTCAAACCACAACCATTTCCACCCAACAGCCCGACCTGACTTTTTCCGACCACAGAATGAACGAATTTTACGTATCCATGTATTATGGTATACAGTAATAACAAGTAACGAGAAATTAGTGACAAGTGACATTGATTTGCTAATTTGTGGGATCGGAAATGAGTGACGAGTGACACTCGTTACATAAAAATTATATCGTAGAAAAGAACAGAACTAAGATAATATCCTTTGGAAAAGGAAACCATTGACCAGCTATTTCCTTTTATAAAGGAAAAGATTATCTTTACTCAGAGGTGTTAAGATGAAGGAAATAATTAAAAGCATAATAAAGGACTTTCATGAAAGTCCTTTGCAAGAGTTAATTGAAAGAAAGCTTTCTGTTCCTTTAAATTCAAAAAAGATTATAACAGTTATCGGCTCAAGGCGGTCGGGTAAAACATACTTTTTATATCAGCTAATGAAAGAACTGCCTAAAAGCGTACGGCGGGAAGATATCATTTATATAAATTTTGAGGACGAAAGGCTAAACCTTGTAGCTAGTGATTTGCAGCTTATTCTGGAATCATATTATGAATTGTATCCGTATAATAAAAATCCTTTGTACTTCTTTTTTGATGAGTTACAAAATATTGAAAATTGGGAAAAGTTTGTCCGACGAATATATGATACGGTATCCAGGAACATTTTTATAACAGGGTCCTCATCAAAATTATTAAGTAAAGAAATAGCCACGAGTTTAAGGGGGCGATCAATATCATATGAGCTTTTCCCTCTTACGTTCGATGAATATTTAAAATTTAAGAATATTAGGGCTGATGATCTTTATTCAACAAAAAACAAAGCCCGCATAGTAAATGCCTTTAATGATTATCTAAGTGAAGGCGGTTTTCCCGAAGTAGTTAATTATGATAGGGAGTTAAGATCTAAGACAATGCAGTCATATTTGGATGTAATGATATACCGGGATATTATAGAAAGATATGATATAAAGAATGCATCTGCGTTAAGATATTTTATAGTTAAAAGCTTATCAAATGTCTCAAATTACTTTTCAGTAAACAAATTGTTCAATGAATTAAAGTCAGCCGGTATAAAAATAAGCAAAGATTCAACCTATGAATTTATTAATTATGTGAATGATTGTTATTTGGTATTTCTAATCAATAAATATTCGGAATCTATAAGCATTCAAAATGCTAATGATAAGAAGCTATACTGCATAGATAATGGAATTGTTAATAGCGTATCGTTTAAATTTTCCGGGAACAAAGGCAGGATGCTGGAAAATGCAGTTTATCTACATTTAAAAGCTGCAGAAGAAACAGTATACTATTACAAGGGGAAAGGTGAATGCGATTTCATAATACACACAGATACAAAAGTAAATACCGCAATTCAGGTTACTACCGAATTAAATGATGTAAATAAGAAAAGGGAAACTGAAGGATTATTGGAGGCAATGCGATATTTCAAGTTGAATGAAGGATTTATCTTAACTATAGATGAAACTGATGAAATAATTATTGATAATAAAAAAATTAATGTGATGCCTGCATGGCGTTGGATGATGGTTAATTAGTGATGAGGGGGTGAAGGGATTAGAGGGTGAGGAGAAGATGTCTTGTCCGGCATTAAGTTTACAAAGTAAAGAGAGAAAACTTAATAAAGGATATAGAAATGGAAAGCAGAGGCAAAGTGATAATGAAGTACAGTTTAGCGTTTAAGCAAAAAGTAGTAATGGAAATAGAGGGAGGTAAATTAAGTATAAGCGAAGCCCAAAAGTTATATAACATAAAAGGAGGTTGGACAATACAGCGATGGATAAAAAAGATGGGAAAGAATGAATTGTTGAACAAGGTAGTAAAGATAGAACTGAGCGATGAAGTGAATATGTTAAAACAAAGAGAAAGAGAGAATCGGGAATTAGAATCAGCCTTAGCCCAAGCACATTTGAAAATAATGAGTTTAGAAAAGATGTTAGAGGTAGCCGGACGAGAATATGGAGAGGACTTTAAAAAAAAGTACGATACGAAAGCATAGAAGAAATGATCACGGAGCTTGGGAAATATACGGGTCTATATCGAGTTGAAACAATATGTTTTGTCCACGGCATAAGCCGTCAGAGCTATTATCAGTGGAAGAAAAGAGAAATAAAGGAAAACTATCAAGAAGAAATAGTACTTCAGTTGGTTAGTGAGAAACGGAAGCGACAGACAAAGGTGGGGGTAAAAAAATTGTACAAGATGTCTTGTCCTGAAATAGGTTGACATCATCACATAGCGCGACAAGCTTGCCTACCGGCAGGCCGCAATGGAATATGGAATATGTAAAACAAAAAAATCGCTAAAAAATATTTTGACATAAAAAACAAAGATTTAGAAGTCAATACTATAGTGACCAAGATTATTGTTTTTTATGTCATAACATTTCGCTGCAGATTATTATCTTTCCATTTTAATTTCTAATTTTTAATTTTCAATAA
>JAJYOQ010000206.1 GCA_021796135.1 Bacteroidota bacterium | reverse complement strand
CTACTACAAAGTTTCCATTTATTGTAATAGTTTTAGGACTGCCTGCGACCTCATACCCTGTGAGAGCATAGAATAATGGCGAAGAAGGATTAGTACTATTAGTGCTTTGAATGGTTACCGTCCCGGCTATTGTATTACTAGCCATGTCAAAGTGAGCTGGATATGATTGCGAAAGTAACGAGTCACAATCAACAGTGAAATTATAGAAGTTTTGGTTAGCACCTGTTGGACCGAGAGTTTTACTACCTGTTACAAGACATGTAGAACCTGTATCCCAAGTTGCTGTTGGAATAATACCGCCATCCATATTATGCTGATAAATTCCGTTGACGGTAGCTGTACCGTTACATTTAATTCCTTTATCATTAATTAACTTACCATTTATGGTCAATACACCATTTATTGCCAAGGAGTCAGTGGTAGCTACACCGGCAGTATCGTTTATTGTTAAGTTATTAACTGTATCAGGTAATAGAGAACCTGTTGTTTGTGGTGATGTACCTACATAAGAGAAATTAGCTCCAGTGCTAAAGGTGTTTGTACCTGTGGTTTGGATTGGTCCGCTTGCAGCATCTAATCCCGTTACTGCACCGATGTTTATTGTGCCTCCGGCATTTA
Source organism: Bacteroidota bacterium (assembly GCA_021796135.1). Next base: position 6,582 of record JAJYOQ010000206.1, on the reverse strand, counting down.
ATGCGAATGATCCGGCACCTGTAATAATTGCACCTGGATTAGTAAAATCTGCTGTTCCACCGTTAAGGATATTAAGCGCCCCACCGTTTGCAACATTTATTGATGTAACAACGCCGTCATTATTAACTCCAGTAATGTAAGGTGTCAAGTACTTTCCAACATTAAGGGCTCCTGTTGAGCCGATATTAACAGTGCAAGTTTTTGTCGCAGAGTCTGCAAAGACTGCGTTTGATGAAGGCATATTAATTGTGCCCTCAATATTGAGGACTGTAGAGACTTTTCCAAGTGCTCCAGTAGTAGGACTCATCATAAGGTTACTATTCGAGGCGAAATTTACTGTATCGCCGAGATTGACTGTAATGGTGTATGTAGTAATACTCGACTAGTATAAATTCCAGCACCGCCTAAACCATTAGAACCGGAGTAATTGAAATTTACATTAGCTGCAATAATTAAATGCGGGTTGGTTAATCCACTACTATATGGACGCAATTGAGCAATATTTATTGTACCGCTTCCACCAATTGTAAGCGTTGTATCAGCAGAGTTGTTTCTTTGTTCTAACATTAAAGCATCAGTCGGGCTACCAAAAGTTCCATCAACCCATAGGACAGCTGGAGACCCTGTAAGTGAGATAACAGTGAGCCCATTGGTTTGAAGTACGCTGTCTGATTTTAATACTGCTCCTGCTTGAATAATTAGGCTTGTCGATTTCTGGGCATCTTTATCATAAGTAACAGTTGTACCAGTCAAGATGAAAGTTTGATGAGAACTTCCAGGGCCACCTGTTGGAACTGTATTCCATCCTGTGCCATCCCATTGTCTAAATGTAGTGGCATAAGCGCTCCAATTGCCGGAAGCGACTGAACCATAGTCCCCAACAGCTGGTGTGGGTGCTTGCGCATATACTCCTATTGATAAGATAAGTACAAGCAGAGCAGAGTGCAGGGATGTGATAGAAAGAAAATGTTTCATATTTTTTTCCTTTTGTTATTGGTTATTTATGTTTGCACATTCAGCAGAAGTGGAGATCGTTTTTGCTGTGCATTGTGATTTAATTGCTATTTGTAAAATACCAAACTCTTCATTATTCAAGTATGAGAATGATACTTAACAGCTTGTGATAACATATTATTATTAAAACCAACTCTATATATAAGGTATGTCTGATATACCTGATATATCAGCTTATAAAAGATAAACTATTTTCATAATTATGTCAAGTAAAAAGTTTATGGGTTAACCAGGGAAAGTCATTCATTTTGATTTTGGAATTAGGAAATTCCTTAATATGGAACAAATTTCAACTTTTGGGAGTTAGGCAGCGAGAATTTTATGTTATTAGGAGAAAAATATCAGTAGTTTGATTATTAAAAAGATAGAAGTTAATTGAGAGACCAGTATAAGATAAGGCTATTTGAAGTGCATTCAGAATATTCATGTGTAGTTAGAACGCGTTGTTGAATTAGCTTTAATTTTCTCCTTCTTTTTTATTTGTTTTTGGAAAAATTAGCAGGCGTCAGTCCTAAAGTTATGAAATATTTAAAAAAATTACTAGTGGAGCACTGGAATAACGGGGTAATTTGAGTTAATCAATTCAGTTATTGACAATAAAGTAAAATATTATTAAGTTGTACTACTAAGTATACTAAGTATATTGTAAAATTGGTTTTATTCTTATTTCAAAGTTTCGCAAAATTATTTTGATAATCTTGGAGAAGGAATTATGGTTTTTCTCAGTAGGAACAAGTGTCTATTATTATTTCTTTTTTTTATAATTATATTTTCTGCAAAATTCTACGCTCAATCCGGAGATGTTACAGGTACTGTATTAGATGCCTCAAACAACTCACCGTTATGGGGAACAACAATAATGATAAAAGGTACCTCGATGGGGACGAATACCAATGAAAAGGGATTCTTCCAACTTCTAAAAGTTCCTGCAAAAAAAATGACCTTAATTTTTAGCTATATCGGTTATGAAAGTGACACAGTCAGTGTTAAAGTTATCAATGCTCAAACAGTGAACATAAACATCAAAATGAATCCGCAAAGTATAAAGGGAAAGGAAGTAGTAGTTACTGCACAGCTTAGAGGTCAGGAAAGCGCAATCAACAGGCAATTGACTTCAAATAATATTGTTAACATAGTTTCAGCCGATAAAATACAAGAGCTACCGGATGCAAACGTAGCTGAATCTTTAGGAAGGCTTTCCGGAATAGCAGTTGAGCGAGATGCAGGAGAGGGATCATTGATTGTTGTGCGGGGACTTTCTCCTCAGTTTACTAATATTGAAATTAACGGAGAAAAAATTCCTGCTACAGATCCTATTACAAGGTCAGTAGATTTAAGTATGATTTCTCAGGATGTTCTATCAAGTATTGAAGTATTTAAGGCCATCACCCCGGATCAAGACGGAGGTACGATTGGCGGTACAGTTAATTTAATTACTATGAACGCACCAGATAAACTTCGATTTGATTTAAGAGCTCAAGACGGTTATGGTAGTCTGCCTAATGACTATGGGCAATATAAATTTGATTTAAGCCTAAGTAACAGATTTTTTGATAAAAAGCTTGGAGTCTTTGTAGCAGGAAGTATTCAAAGAGAAAATAGAAGTTCTAATGATTTGACAGGAGATTATATTTCGAGCGGCGCAAATCTAAATCCGACAGTACAAGTTGCCGATATCAATTTACAGGACGATTATCAAATAAGAAACAGGTACAGCACTGGTATAAATTTAGATTATAAATTAGACAATGGAACAATCTGGTTTCATAATTTTTTAAGCGGTTATGATAGAAGTGAGGTGAAGCGTAGAAAGAGATACCGTTTGGATACATTTACTACTGTATATGATATCACCAACAGTACAACAGATCAAACATTAAACCTGAACAGTCTGGGTGTTAATTATACGGTTAACAATTTAATCATAGATGCACAAGGTTCGTATTCAAATACAAGGCAAGAAATTCCTTATTCAAATTACTCCCGATTCATAGAAAACGGAGCCTTTAAGAATGGAATAATTCTAAATCAATGACCAGAAGTAATACCAAGCTTTGCATTTAATAATTTAGCAAATACATGGTTTCAGTATGGAACATTTGATCCTCAAGAGATAAATGATAAAGATTATTCAGGTAAAATCGACCTTAAATTGCCCGTAAATTGGGGAGAAGATGTCTCCGGATTTTTTAAGGGCGGATTTAAGTATAGGGATGAAAGCAGATTGAGAAATATTACTGAATATAGAACTGATTATGCTGTCGTTGACTCTATTGGTATGCAAGACCAAAACCAATATCAAATGTGGCAAAAGCATATTCTTATTTCAAACTTTATTGATCCAGGTTTTACCGCTAATAATTTTTTAAACGGTCAATATACATTTGGACCGGGATTAAATTCGGAGATGCTTAATACTTTTTATCAGACTAATAGTTCCCGTTATGCACTAAACCGTTTAATTTCATTAGATACTTACACTGCTGGCGAGAAGGTGACAGCCCTTTATATAATGGGAGAGTTTAATTTATTCAAAAAGATTATGATATTGCCAGGGCTAAGATATGAACAGACATCTACAGATTATAATGGTTTTGTAGGCACATTAACAGGTACTTTAGGTCAGACTGGAATCGTCATTGATTCTATAGGCGGTCAAAATTATGAAGATTATTTACCTATGTTTCATATTCGTTATAAGATGTTTGATGATTTCGACATTCGATTAGCATATACTCAATCTTTATCGCGCCCGGATTATTTTAATCTTGTGCCTTATCAATTGATAGATCAGGAAAATAAGGCTATTACACAGGGGAATCCTAATCTAAAACACATTCAAGCCTTTAACTATGATTTATTCTTTTCTTATTATAATAAATTTGGGCTTTATACTCTTGGGCTTTTCTATAAAAAACTAAATAACATCGATTATACTTTCCAATCACGGGTGGCAAGCGGACAGTATCAAGGATATACACTTACGCAGCCAGTAAATAGCCCGGAAGCAAAAGTATACGGAATTGAATTAGATGCTCAAACTAATCTAACCTTTTTACCTGCACCGTTTGATGGAATTATTATCGGAGCAAATGCATCGAGGATTTATTCTCAGACATTTTTTCCTTTATTTGTAATTGGGCCACGAAGTACTTTACCTCCATACGCACCAATTATAATAAATACATTTAGAGAAGGCAGAATGCCCGGGCAAGCTAATTGGATAGCAAATTTCACTGTTGGTTATGAGAGGGGAGGATTTTCAGGAAGGGTTTCTATCAATTATCAAAGTGATATTTTGCAAACGGTTGGGAACACAAGCATTTTAGATGGATACACCAGAGCCTATACAAGAATTGATATATCTTTATCTCAAAAAATAATAAATAGAATAAGCCTTTTTGTTGACGGAAATAATGTTACAGATCTTTCCGAGGGCTCTTACCTAGGTACAGAAGCTTATCCCACGTCAATTCAAATATATGGATGGACAATAGATGCCGGAATAAGGTATAAGTTTTAAAAATGATGATGAAAAATTCTATTAAATCATGTTATTCAAACAATTTCAAATATAATAGGAGTTGAGTGCAAAACCTCCGAAGTTTAGGAAAACCTAAGAGGTTTCTCGAGATAAATGCTGGGGTTACAGCATAGGTAACTTGCGAAAGATAATATAATAATATATATATGGAGAAAATATGAGACTAAAAAATAAAACTCTTGTGTGGTTTCTATTTAGCGTTATGATCGCAATAGCTGCCGAAAATATATTTGCCCAAAGAACAGTTAATGTTCCACCTGGTTTTGGCACTTTTGGTTCAACTATAATGGGTGATACAACAAGTACCGGTATACGTGATACTACAACTATTTATTTACTTAGTAGAGGTAGTCTGTATATTTTAGACGGAACATTTAGTCCGACTTTTCCCGTACATATTCAAGCATCAGGAACCGGAGCGATGCCAAGAATTATTATGGGACTTCCTACAGGTGGGAACCCACCAAGTCAAGCTTTTCAAATATTTAATAGCCTATATTTAAAGGGAATTTACCTCTCGGGGCAAGTAGAATTGGGAGGATCTGTACTTAGAATTATTCGGGTTTCTGCAAACAATATTAAAGTATATGTGGATAGTTGTCAGCTTGATGTATCATCGCAATCTGCATTTCGAATCGAATCAAATAACGTAGATTTAAGATTAACCAATAGTATAGTAAGTAATATTGGGCAAATGGTTAGCCCCGATAATGGTAGAGCCGTTGATAATAGGGGTATTCCCCTTGATTCAGTTTACATTCAAAATTGCACATTCTATAATATAACGAGTAGCCTCTATCGCGACGGCGGAGGTACTGTAAATAATCTATATTATAATCATAATACTGCTGTAAATATTGGTTATAATGGACTAAAGATAGGGGAAGCAAAGTATGCTTTTGTATCAAACAACATTTTTAAGGATTGCGGTTTCTTAGGCCAAACAGGTACTGTTACGCATATTATATCACTTTCTTCTTATCCCGATCCTACAGTAACTCAGCAAGCTGTCTTTAGGAATAATAATTTTTTTATTGACACAAGTATTATCAATCTATATCCTACTCTACTTCAAACGGTGCTAGCACCAGTTACCTTTGATTCACTTAGCCAGTCCTATGTTACTAACAGTGGATTTGCAAACACCAATATAAATGAAGCATTAAATTTCATGAAAGAACCTGCTTTACCGCTACAGACAATAAAAACTTTTTATAATACTCCTTCGGGTACGCAAGTGGATATGGATACTGTTGGGCAAGCCAATTTTGATTTTTCATATGCTAATACATATAAGTCGTACACCGGTTCAACTGATGGAAAACCATTGGGCGCAGTTAGCTGGTTTGGATTGATGCTGACCGGGATTAAAGAAAATCAGGCAAATAATGTTCCGGCAAAATATGAATTAGACCAAAATTATCCGAATCCATTTAATCCGACAACCAACATTCAGTACGTACTTCCCCAGCAGGGAGAAGTTAGTTTAAATATTTACAACTTACTTGGACAGATGGTTCGAAGTTTAGTTAATAATGTTCAATCGGCAGGAACGCATTCGGTGACGTGGGATGGAGCAAACCAAAGCGGACAAATGGTAACCAGTGGAATTTATTTTTACAGATTATCTGCAGGAAATTTTGTTAGTGTTAAAAAGATGATTATGCTGAAGTAATGAACCAGCTTGCAGGCGGGGCGCTCTTCCCGGCATGTCGTGGGATGCCCCGTCTCATAATAAATTGGAGGGGTGGAATAATGGAGTGGTCAATTAATATAATATTATAAAAATAATATTTATTCAATAGTTTTAATTTAAGGAGAATAAAGCGATGCCTGATGAAATTAATTTTAACGATCCAACGCCTCTTTACGAGCAGATTGAAAAATCTATTAAGAGAAAAATCGAGATGGGAGATCTGTTACCGGGAGATCCTATCGGTTCTCAAAATGATTTGAGCAAAGAATTTAAAGTAAGCGTGATTACGGTAAAAAAAGCATTATCTGATTTAGTAAATGAAGGTATC
>JAJYOQ010000205.1 GCA_021796135.1 Bacteroidota bacterium | reverse complement strand
CATTGTTCAACATAAGAATTCATGACTAATGGAAAATCTGATTTTACTTCAACTTTTTTTGTCTCTCCGGATTTTGCAACGGGGGTACCCTTTATTTCGGGTAAAGATTTTCCCATCCATTCTTCCAAAGCAGCGAAGGATACATTGCTAGGAAGTTCCGGTAGGCTATCTACATATTTTTTATAGTCATCAATTATTGAGTTTTGAAGTTCAAGATAAGCTTCATTTTGTTCAATTCCAGGATAATAACTGAGGTTATTTATGATTCTTAGAGCCGACTCATAATTTGCAACAGTCTCTTTTGTACTGTTTTTTTCCTCTTTTGCCAAAGCAACCACGTAGTATTGGCGCGCTTGCTCTAACATTTCGGACACTATTCCAACTTTTTGAAGACTATTATTTTCAGTTTTTGACTTTTCATCTTTTGCTATTTCTTTATTCGCAGTGCATGAGAAAAAGAGCATTGAAAATAAAGAGATAGCAAGAAACGCTAGAAATTTTTGTTTCATGAATACTCCTATTTTTAAAATTTATATTCCAATATAACCCCTCTTTTTATATTTAGCAAGTAAAAAATTACATTAAGTTAGATAATTATTAGTTTTACAATAAGTTGAAATCAATGAAAAATTTCACCAAAGCGTTGTGGCTAAGGCGTAGCCCAGAACTACAATGCTGCTTAAAACTACTTCGCCAATAATTGTTAACTAATTTTTCTTAGCTCTACAACCCTTGACACGATAGCTAAAATAGCTTGCCCTGATTTTGGGGGCGTCAACCTAGTAACTATGTTTTTAATTGAAAACCCGTTCGATACTTTTGATTTTAGAACGATATAATAGCTTTTTATGTCATCCCTTACGGGATTTTATTTGTTTTTTTTATTCTTTTCTATAATTATATCATCTCTCACGGGATTTATTCCCCTTACTCCCGAAGGCAGGCAGGAATGATATTATTGTAGATAATAAAAGAAAAAGTAAAATAGAATGCCGAAGGCCTGCCTGCCGAGTCTGTTGCACAACTTCCACCTGTCATTTCGAAGGAGTCTTCGACTGAGAAATCCCATTTTAGACAGTTTTGAGACCTCTCTTTACGTTCGAGACTAAATAAGAGAGTTCTGCAACGCTCTCTGCCGGCAGGCATGACATAATAAAAATGCTAAATTAATCCATAAATCAAATAAATATCCTATATTTTATTGGAACATGATTCTCTTAAGTTGACACCTATGCGCCTTGCGGGGTATGCCTATAAAATATCTGGAATAGTACCGGTCCTTATCGATACAACTTCGATAACTTTCGGAGTAAGTCCCTAAAGAGGTTTGGTTTGCCATTTACCTTTTAGATATTACCGGCATTAATAATAGTTGTTAAAGTTTAGTGTTGTTCAGTAAATCAAAGAACTATTTTTTTCAAATTAATTTTGTCATAGAATAATATTATCCTCTTGACTTTTTACTTATTAAAGAAGTTATATGCAGTAATTAAATAAAGTATTTGTTTTCATAAAAATTTTTCTTTTCAATAAACATATTTATTGAAATCCAACTTTTCCCACTGACTAATATTTCTTTTTGTGTGCTATTATTTATCTTAAATCCTACTCTTTCATAACATTTAATTGCACTCTGATTCCAATCAAATACATTTAACTCAACTCTAGTTGCAGCGAATTTATTAAAAGAAATATTCAGTAATTCTTTTACTATTTGCTGACCTAATCCCTTACCTCTATAAATTTTATTACCAATAATTATTCTGCAGAGTTTAGGAATATTATTATTTGCAATAAATATTTCAGCGTGACCAATTGGAATGTTCTCTCTTCCATATATAACTTTAAAAGCATTACTATTTGGGTTAACCAAATATTTATAAAGTTGATCCTTAGTAAGAGGAAATGTAAAGATTGTTCCAGCAAACTGGATTAAATCTTCTTCATTATTAATCCAAGAAATAAGGTAATCGAAATCATTTTCAGTAAATTTTTCAAGCTTAATCATAAATATTTGTCTAAATAATTTTTTAGCATATAACTATTAAGTATTTTATCTGTAAATAAGCAAAAAAGAGAATGATAGAGTCGTAAAATCTAATTGCTCATTTGCAGATAAAATAGTGTTGTGCGAAACCATACCGTGCACCTATGGGTTTTTAATGCGGTTTCTTTTTCCATATCTGCAAACATTGCACCACTCATTTTCATTTCTTTTCATTACAGTGGTAATTATTATTTTGTAATTATCTATAAACTTTTTCTCTTTGCCGGAGCTTACTTGCTTACCGGTAGTCAGGTTAGTCATTAACTTGACGCACTCTTTCGCTGCGATTTATATCGCTTTCTTTTTTTGCACTCATTTTTTACTCAACCGGTCATTGTTAAGCTGCTCTGATATTTATTTTAATAGAGTGCATCGTTCCGGCTTTACAGTTTGGACATTGATTATAACCAACGGAAATTTCTTTGTTTGGCAATTCTCTATCAGAACAAGGCTGCACTATTTCTGCTTTCTTCGGTTTCTTATTCTTCGCAACTCCTAATATCTCACGGCACTTCGCTATGTCTTTCTGTTTGTTCCGGCTACTCAGTATTCCGTAATATCTTGTTTTATAAAAATTCTCCGGTAGTATGTGAAGCATAAAACGCCTGCGGGCATTACAATGTTTGTTTTGCCTCCATCAAACGATCACTATTTTGGCGGCAAAACAATGGAGCGACCGTAATAATCATTTACAAAAAAGCGCGCGTCGTAATGTCTGCTTTTATATGCCGTTGCCAATTCATTTCAGAACTTGATCGATCTTTTTCATCTCAGAAATTGCGAAAGCAAGAATATGTCAAATCCTGAGAACATTTTTTGTTCCAGATAAGAGAACTATCGGTATTTTATTTCGTCGTACCTGCGTTGTCCTGGAAATAATTTAAAAGACTGTGTATGTTCTCGTGAGCTGAACTTGTGGTAATGATGCCGCGCCGTGGACGATCAAGATCAAGAATAAAATAAATGGTCATGACCGTCATCAAGGAATATGTGCATAGAATCACATAGTCTATCTTCCTCGATTTACTTGCGTAGCCAACAATAAAACTGCCGGTAATACAAAGCAGGAATAAAAGCCAGAGAATGGATTCCGGAACATGCTTCTTTCTTAATTCTTCACGCCTGCTCATGGCATCAATCATGTTGTTGATAGCCGGTAGCATTTGCATCGACCGGGTTGCATTGCCGGGCAACCGGGAGATGTATGATGCGCGCTGCCATATTCTCATCGATATGTCGTTCGCTTCTTGCAAAGTGGCATGAATTTTATCTTCATCGGTACCTGCATCATAGTAAGCGATGCGTGCTATGATGTAATCTTTGAAGTCGTTCCTGAATGCGCGTTTGAGAGAGTCGGGATATAACGCGGCACGGAACAACGCAGTCCCAATGTCATTGGCTTCTTCAACAACTAAGTCCCTTCGTACATCGTAATTTGATGCCGATTGATTAAACGTAAATGCAAGCAACAAGGAGAGTAAGCCAAGTACTGCTCCTTCAAGCGGACCTACCCCATCCGGTGCGTATAAAGGGTCCTTTTTCTTTTTATATTGCATTGCTCGCATACCAATCAAATAAAATAGAATAATCCCGATGAAAAGAATTCCAACAAGAAGCGGGGCAGGTATATTATAAAGCATAGACGTGGTCCTTCTAATATTACTAAATATTATGTCTTGTAGATTTTATGAGTATGATATTGATGTTCGCTGTGTGTTCATTCATTTCAGACATGATCGATTTTTTTCATCTGAGAAATTGTGAATACATGAATTATAAAGCTCACTTTCAAGAAGAACTTTTGCTGCTTCAAGATTCTCTTCAGAGTATGTGAGCCAATTTTTAGTTTCCTCTTGCATAAATCACTTCCCCGCATGCAATTTCATTTGTGAAGAAACTACTTTTGTTTTTTTCAACTATTGGAAATATATCAACAGCTATTTCTTTTGAAATATTCCTTATAAGCTTTCGATATTTTAATGCCAGTGTTAGATAATTATCTGAACTATTTTGTACCACAGCAATATCTATATCATTTGGCGAATCGCTTTGATTAAAAGAACCAAAAATTATAATCCTTTCGATTTCTTTTTGTTCTTTTAGCGAATCTACTATTCTATTTTTCAATTCAATTTTATTCATGCTGCTTTTTCTTTTTACTTCTATAAATATAGAACAATGAATACTTATTTGCCACCGTCGTGGTAGGAACGCCAGTTACCCAGCGCACATAGATCCCTGTGGGTAGTATTACCGCACCGGTCTCCTCAGTGATACTCGCTTCCGCATTTCACAGCTCGAGTGAATTTAATCTCTCGTTCTGCTTTGTTTGTTTCTCTTTATACATGCTACACCTTATAACCACGATAGACCTTTAATAATCTCGCTTAGCGACTATTCAAGTGTTGGCTTCTGAACCGTTAATCCGCCGCGGATACTTAACAAAGCAACTTAACACGGGACAACAAAACCAATAATTACAAAAATGCCGAATGCGAATACGGCGTCCGCTTGATTGACGTTAGGCATTACTTTAGAAGGATCATCTTTTTTGTCTGAATAACATTTCCATATCTTATTTGGTAAAAGTAAGTACCAGATGCTACTTGATTTCCAAAATTATTTTTACCATTCCATATATATTTAGAATCTCCCGGAGAGTCTTGATATTCACTAATATCTTTTATCAATTTACCTTGAATATCATATATGTTAATATTTACTTCACCGGAATGAGGAATATTATATTCTATGGTGGTAGAAGGATTAAAAGGATTAGGATAATTTTGCGCTAAATTAAACTTCATTGGAAGTTCACTCGGAGTAAGACTTACAGAAGTAATCAGAGTATCAAAACTCAAATTATCAACATAAAGAATAGAATTCCCTTGAGGGACAGTTTTTAAAGCCATTAACCATATCTGTGCACTATCTGAAGTTGTATAATTAGAAATGGGTAAATTAAAAGATGTCCAATTGGATACAGTCTCTGTAGAGTTTAAAAATGCACTAGCCACAGGGCTACCATTTTTGAATAAAACTAACCCTATTACTAGAGTATCATTATTCTGAGGTAAAAATTTGTAAAAGCCACGAAAACTTGTAGGATGTCCTGTTATAGGGAACGAAGGACCATTATATCCCAAGTAATGAGAAGTTAAAGGAGCTGTAGCTGTACTACCATAAGCAAGTCGCCAATAAGGATATGGTGATTCTGGATTTGAATTTACAAAAGAGATATTGTTTTCCAATCTTATGGAATAAATGCCTACGTTTTGTGGGTAATGGTCTGACGATTTTGTTACTGCATTATATGTCACTCCTGATGGCTTTTCAACAAGATTATCAGTTACCCATATACCGGATGGTATTTCAATTCCAGATGTGTCTGTTGTCCAATCTTCAAATCCATTATTTGGAATTTGCGCATTTGTCTTAATTGTCATTGCAATTGAAACTGTCAGAATAATTGTAAACTTTTTCATTTTACTTTTCTCCTACTATATTTGTTTAAGGGCAATTGCGCCGTTGTGGTAGGCAAGCTCCCTGTATGCCTTCAGCTTGTCTTCTTTTAGTTGACTTAGCTTACCATTTCTTTCAATGGAACTTACAGGGTCTCTCAAGTTCTTGTATGCTTCTCTTTATACATGCTACACCTTATAACCACGGTAGACCTTGAATAGTCTTGCATAACGATTATTTCCCGCTACGGGATTGGCTTCTGAGCCGTTAATCCGCCGCGGCGGATTGCCGTCTACATACATCGCAATTTCCGAGGCTAAACCTGCCTTGCCGTCAGGCAGGTTGGTTCCAGGAAGTGCGGTCTTCCTTACAACTTGTCCCGACTGTTTTTTGTCGGGAGCCTATATAATTCCCTGTGCACGCTTCATGTATTTCGTTCGTTCTGTTTTAATGAACTCCTCGATACATGCAACACTCGGTATGAGTGCACTGCTAATACTTACCCAATAGAGACTTTCACTCTATAAGAAGCATCAAGCTTCGCTTGACGCACTAACGATATCGCTAAGGCGCAGCCCCAAACTACACTGCCAAACTTGTTAATAAATTTTAGAACTAGAAAAATCTTTCATAGCACGACTACCTTGAACAAGAAACTTGCATCGGAACGACTAACTCTAAAATTTGTAAAAGGCCGAATGCGAAAACGCTGTCGCCTTGAGCCACTTGTTACGTTGTGCTCTTTTTTATTTAATAATGAAATAGTTTATCCTAAAGCCTATCGAAAAAGTATTAGTATTCTGGTTGGGTTTATTATAAGTACTTAATGAATAGGATAAAAATGGTTCTAATGCAACACTGTTTGAAAGAAAATAATTTATTCCACCTACTGCAGTAAAAATATTTCCTTCTTGTTTTGAATTAATATTTTTTGAATAAAAATCACTTATTCCTAAGAAAGGTACGATAATATTGCCGCTAAAATAGTATCTGATGCTCGGTCCAATTCCAAAATTTCTGGATATACTTTTAGGAAATACTAAACTAGGGTTAGTAGTATTTGAAAGAGAATATTCTGTCTCTGCATAATAGTAAGAAATACTACCACCGATTGATAAATTATTCATAATAAAATAGCTAAAAGATGGTGTCATTGAAATATAAGTCTCTTTGATATTGGCTGTACCCGAATTATAATATGGTTCATTCGAAGAACTCGTACTTTTTGAATATGAATACGATATACTCCCCGATAGATTATATACACCTTTCTTTAAAGCATCTTGTGGAAACAAGGGTGAATTATAGAAAAGTGAAAAAATAACTAAGAAAAAAACTTTATAAATTTTCACTAAATCCTCCTAATTAATTACCTTAATGATTATAAGTTGTATAGAAACCATTAAACTTGTAAATATTAGTAAGAATATCTTTTCTTGGACTTATACTACTTTTTCGAAGAACGCTTACGAGAAGTGCATCCCAGCTGCAATTATTTTTAAAATCAAGCGGGTCATTATTAGATGAATAATAAATATCTGTAAACTCATTTACTGATGGAAAGTAAATATTAAGTCCATAGGAACCCGCATTGGATGTTCCATGACATTCATCAACAATACAATCATTAAAATAATTCATAGCATTTTCTATAATTTTTATAGCTGCGGTATCGGTTTCATTAGTACGCATTACCCTTAATAAATCATATATATC
>JAJYOQ010000204.1 GCA_021796135.1 Bacteroidota bacterium | reverse complement strand
CTCAATAATATATTCTTTTTTTGCTAAATTGCTCATAGATAACCTTCATATTTTTGGGTTACCTATATTATGACCTAACGACTATTTTACAAGTCTGCTTCGGTTACCTTATTTTTGATCCAATGCGAAATTTTAAATAATTAAAATATTAATTTTGAAATAATGCATACATTCTCTAGCTTCCGCATATTAAATAATGTATTTCTTATACTTTGAAAAAGGGGGACTGATTTATATATAATTTTTTACAATATGAAATCGATTATTGATCCTTATAGTTTAAAGCTTAAAATATTTTTGATTATTATTATAATCTCCCTCCCATTCATTATTTTATTTCTCAAGATTCGTACTGATTTACAAAATATCTCCATTCAAGAAGTAAAAAACGACGCCTACAGCCAATCAGTTTTAATTGCCCAGAATGAAAAGAACATAGTATTGGGCACTCATAAAGTTCTGGAAAGTATATCCTATATTGAGTCATTAAGTAATATAAGTATAACAAAAGAAGAGCAATTATTTAAGGATTTGACTTATTCATTTCCGGAATTTCAAAATATTGGGGTTTATAATTCAATTGATAATAAATTTCAAAGCGCATTTTCTCTTTCAAATGAAGAAGTTAGCTATCTGAAAAACAAATCGGCACTTGATATCTCCCGAAGTTATAATCGCCTTTTAAGCAAGGTTATAAATGATTCAACTATCATTATAGTTCATTTAATTCATGAAAAGAATTCTCATCACGAGGACGTCTCTTTCGTTATTATTAATGTTGATTCTCTGGCAAATCAACAGAGCTTTCTTAACAGTGAGTATTCCCAAAGATCAATAATTGCAGAGACGGATACTTCCGGGAATGTTTTTTGCTTTTATCCCGATAATACAAAATTTTTAAACACTCAACTTTTTAAGAATGGTTTTCTTAAATCAAAATTTAACGGGAAATTAAATGATTTAGTTATGATTCCTGTATTTGGAAGGAATTATATTTTTACCTGTGTTAAATATTTTAGCCCATTATTTAAGGCTGATAACTATTTGTTTATAGGCGTCCCGAGAACGGAAGCTCTGGACATTAAGGATACGATATTAAATGAGATATTACCCTGGTTTATTTTTCTTATAATTATTTCAATAATTATTTCTATTGTCGGAGCAATTCAGTCAGTATTGAAACCGGTTAACAAAATTATAGCTGCAGCAAATCTTATAAAAGAAAATCACTATACCTCACG
The DNA here is from genome assembly GCA_021796135.1 of Bacteroidota bacterium. Next base: position 6,017 of record JAJYOQ010000204.1, on the reverse strand, counting down.
GACAGGCTTAAAAAATCTTAAAGGAGAAATTGGACAGCTTGCAGCAATTTTTGATGAAATGGCTCAATCAATTGAAAAATATGATGGCGAGCAAGAAAAAACTAAAGCAAATCTTTATCGTTCTAATAGATCTTTAAGAGCAATAAGTGAGTGCAATCAAGCAATTATTCACATCGACCAGGAACCTGATCTTTATTCAAAAATATGTAAAATAATTGTAGATGCAGAAGGATATTTATTTGCTATTGTAGGACTAAAAATTTATGACGAAAATAAATCAATTAAAATTGTCGCAAGCAGCGGGGTTTCACAGGATACATTAGATAAAGTCAGTTTTACCTGGGCAGATGATGGGTCTCCGTTCTGCCCGATTGGAAACACTATTAGAGAAAGCCGCTTACATACAATTAATGATATTTCAAAAGAAAGAAATGAAATTCCGTACTTTGAATTTGCTAAAGCTATGGGAATAAACTCTATAATATCTTTACCTCTTATTATACACAACGATACTTACGGAGCTTTGACTATTTTTTCTACTGAAATAGAAATATTTAATACAGAAGAAATATCTTTACTAAAAGAATTGGCGGACGACCTTTCCTTTGGCATTAATTCTATTAGGATACAAAATGAAAACCATAATATCTTAAGATCATTATTAGAATCCGAGCGGTTTGCTAAAGAAACTCTTAATTCTATTTGGTCGCGTGTAGCCGTCTTAGATGAAAACTATAATATTATTGAAACAAATAAATCTTGGGATGATTCCATTATTCAAAGATCCTTTAACCCTTTGATTTTCCCCAAAGGTGAGAATTATTTAAAATCTCTAGAATCAAAATTATCATCTCTACATGAAGAAGGATATAAATTAATTGAATTGATTAAAGAAGTTAGTTCGGGAAAAGTGAATTCATTAAGCATGGAGCATTCCTTCCTAAGAAATAATTCTCAGGTTTGGTGCCTTGCAACAATCTCTCGCTTTATTGGTGAGGGACCTCTTCGCTTAGTGGTAAAACATGAGGATATAACTGAATTAAAAATAAATCAAAGAAAAATTGAGCAAAGTGAAAAAAAATACAGGTATCTTGCAGAATTTCTACCTCAAACAATAGTCGAATTTGATTTTGAAGGAAAAGTCAATTACGTAAATCAAATCGGTATGAAAACATTTAATTTAAATCCAGATGAAATTAGAAATGGAATAAATGTATTTGATTTTCTATATCCGGATGATATTCCTTATGCCAAATCAAACCTTCAAAAATTGATTTCCGGAGAATTAAAAAATGTTGGTACTCAGTATACGGCTATGCTTAAAGACGGAAAACTCTTCCCAATCATTATATATTCTGATTATATATTATCCGATGAAATGCCTATTGGTTTTCGATCTGTAATTATTGATATAACTGAGCTTCAAAAAGCAACAGAACAGCTCAAAGAAAATGAAGAACGATTTCGTAATCTTGAAGAGAATATTTCAATTATAATATATTATTATGCCGCTAACTTTCATGATATTCTGTACATAAGCCCTGGTTATGAAAGAATATTCGGAAGGGGCGCTGAAGAATTACTTTCAAATCCCGAAATATATTTTCAATATATTTTCTCAGATGACCGGAATTTGGTAAAAGAAGCCCGAATTAATGCCTCTAAGAATTTTTCAATTTTTGATATTGAATATCGAGTTATATGTAAAGACGGCACTATAAAATGGGTTCAAAGCAAGGCTTTCCCTGTCAAAAATAAGGAAGGTAATGTATATAGATATGTAGGCATTGCTGAAGATATAACAAATAAAAAATTGGCTGAAATTTCATTAATAACAGCAAAAAATAAAGCTGAGGAATTGACTCGTGCAAAATCGAATTTCTTTGCTAATATGAGTCACGAGCTTAGAACGCCTCTTATCGGAATTTTAGGATTTTCTGATCTCCTGAAGGAAGAATTGGGTGAATCCCCGCTTTTCGATATGGCTAATACTATTAATGTTAGCGGTAATAGATTACTTAACACACTAAATCAAATTCTTCAAATATCTAAGATTGAATCTGAAAAACTTGATAGTCATTTTGAAAATTTTGATGTAATGGAAGTATTAAATGAATTAATAACAATCTGGAAAGCTAATGCTAAAGGAAAAGATATTTATTTAAATTTAGATTCTGTTTATGATGAATTGGAAGTTTATCTTGATAAAGAATTCCTCTATGAGATTGTAAGTAATCTTTTAAGCAATGCAATTAAATACACTAATCATGGCGGCGTCATTGTGAAAATATTTCAAGTACAGGAGGAACAGAAAAATTGGCTGTTTATTAAAATAACTGATACAGGAATTGGCATTTCTAAAGAAGATCAAGAAATTATTTTTGATGAATTTCGCCAGGCAAGCGAAGGTTTATCAAGATCGTTTGAAGGTACCGGTTTAGGCTTAACTATTAGCAAAAAATTGGCAGAAAAATTGGGCGGTTATATTTCAGTAGAAAGTGAGGTTGGCCGCGGTTCGACTTTTACTGTTATACTCCCTGTTATAAATTATAATCCGGAGTCTCAACTAACTTTTGAAGCTATTAATGAAAGCCCTTTAAAAATAGAACCTAATAATGATATTGAAAGCTCGGACAATAAAATAATCCCGGATATATTATTAGTTGAGGATGATCAGATATCTGCATCAGTTACCGAATTATTTTTATCTAATCAATTTAAAATCGATTCCTGTAAAAAAGCTGAGGCTGCAATTCAAATGGCTAAACAAAAAAAATATTCAGCAATTCTGATGGATATAAATCTTGGGAAAGGTAAAAGCGGTTTAGATGCAGCAAAGGAAATCAAACTTTTAAGAGAATATTCAAATGTTCCAATAATCGCATTTACAGCATTTGCTATGAGCGGCGATAAAGAAGAGTTTTTAAAAGCCGGCTGTACTCATTACCTTTCTAAGCCCTTTACCAAAAACGAATTAATAGATCTTATTCAAAAAGCTTTAAAAGATAGCCATACTTCATAACTAAATACAAGAGTTCTTATTTTGAAAGGAAATAGCATGTCTATTACAAAAAAAATTGCATTTGCATTTTTATCTATTCTTATGCTGTTGGTTATTGTTAACATACTATTTCTAGTTGAACTTTATAATACAAATAATAATATAATAAAATTAGAAAAAGGAACTAATAAACAGAGATTGTCAGCCGAACTACAATCAAGCGTAAATGAGCTTTTAATGTGCCCACATGATTATATTATTACCGGGAAATCAACTTATATAGAAAATTTTGACAGTCTTAAAAATATTGTAAATGACAAAATCAGCAAGCTTAATCAAATCAATTTAACTCCGTTTGAGCATAATCAACTTCAACTTGCCATTGAAAATGTTTATAAAATAAATATTATTTCTAAAAAGATATTTCAATTAAATAAAATCCAAACTAATCCCAAAGCTGCCTCTCTAATGGAAGAAATGGATAATCCATACGGATCAAATATTGACAAAGAAGTAACCGTTATTTATGATAGTGTTAAAGCTAATGTTAGCCTGGTAAAATCAACAGTAAATAAAAGTAGATCAAATATTCTTATTGTTGTTATAAGCCTTTCTTTATTAGCATTTATAATATCACTTCTCGTTATCTACCTTACTATGCAAAAAATTTCAAAACGCATTTTGGAATTAGTCAAAATTGCCGAAAGAATTACACACAAAGATTTTTCGGCTCACATTGAAACTAAGGAAAAAGATGAAGTTGGTCTCTTAATCATAGCTTTTAATGCAATGATTGAAGAAATTCATCGCCGTTATGAAGAATTAGAAAATTTTTCATCTATTGTCGCACATGATTTAAAATCGCCACTTAACGGCATTATTGGCTTTGGTGAAATTCTGAAAGAAGATTATCAGGATAAATTAGAGGATGAAGCAAAAGAAAATATTGATGTAATTATTTCATCGGGTAAAAGAATGGCTTTGCTCATAAACGATTTATTAGAATTTGCACGTGCGGGTAAAACTGTAATTTCAGAAGATCAAATCCCATTGGATAATATAATCGCTGATATATTTACTGATTTAGATTATATGATTAAACAAAAGCATGTAATTTTTGACATAAAGCAAAAACTGCCGTTATGCCATTGCGATAAAACTCAAATCTCTCAAGTCTGGAAAAACCTGATTACCAATGCAATTAAATATAATGATAGCGATTTTCCAATTATCGAAATTGGATATGAGGAGATTATGGACCCGGCTCCTCAATTACGTTTCCATATCAAAGATAATGGCATTGGTATAGATGATAAATTTATTAATAAAATATTCATGCCATTCCAAAGAGCAGTTAGTGGGTCAAAATACGAGGGAACCGGCATTGGTCTTGCTATCGTAAAACGCGTTATTGAAAACCATGGCGGAATAATTTGGGTGGATTCAAAGATTGGTTCAGGTACTACATTTTATTTTACAATACCTAAGTAAATTATCCACGGTGCCTAACAGAATTTTCACTAATAATACTTCTAAAACCGAGAAATAAATTACCTTCATGATTAAGCGAATTCAAATTATAACTTATAAGTAAGCAGGAATGCTTATATAAAAGATTGTTCCTTCTGTTTCGATTAAAATAAATAATTTATTCTAAGGTTTATTTTACTTGCGAAAAGTGAGCTATTGCATTATTATATTTTTTATATTTGATTTATGAACCTTAAATTTCTTTACTTAATTTAGAGAATAAAGTATGAAAGAAAACTTTTTATTTGTTTTGTCCTTTATTGGACTAATAATAATGGGAGTAATAAACTATACAAATTATAATAATATAGTAAAAAACCATAGTATAGTTTTAAATGATATAAAGGAACAAAACAGGATAGACAGTCTGCATATCAGTGAATACAAACTGGATAAGGCATATGAAATTTATTTATCAAATCCGAACAACGATAATTTAAATAAATTAAACTACGGTTCTAAGCAAGTCGGAAGTGAACTAAAGCTTATAAAAAGTAATAACTTATATGCTAGTATACTCAAAAAAGAGGGCGACTCTCTTGATATTTTAATTAATGAACGACTTAACTTTCCAATTTCCATTATGTCCTTAAATAATTCCGGGATTAATAACAAAAAATATTACCTGCTGGCTTTAAAAAAACAAAATGCTATTAAAACAAGAATTGCGGGTTTATTGTTTTTATTAGATAAAAAAATTGAGACCATAATTCATAAACATGTGAGAGCAAATAGCGCTTATATAAAAAATGCAACTATTACTTATTGGGTTTTAAGTTCTTTTGGATTAATATTTATTCTTTCATTTTACCTTATACATATAAACCAAATTTCAATATTAAAAAGGTCAAAGTTTAAATTACAAAAGAGTGAGGAAAAATTCTCAAAAGCATTTCTTGCTGGACCGGATGGCATAGCAATTACTCGATTATCGGATGGAAAAATAATTGAAATGAATGACGTAGCATTAAAAATTCTTAATTATTTGAAAGAAGATGTCATTAACAAGACTTCGGATGAAATATGTTTATGGGCAAATCCGGATGATCGGGAAATTTTCACGAATAAACTAATAAAGTATGGGGAATATAAAGACTTTGAAACTATATGGCTGACTAAGGATAAAAGGTTTGTGCCAAGCCGGGTATCGACAAAAATAATAGATATTGATAGTGAACCACATGCAATAACTATTGCACAGGATTTGACACTAATAAAAGAAAATGAGAAAAAACTATTTGAAAGTGAAAACAGGTTCAAAAATATTTTTAATAATGCCCCTGTTTCAATATGGGAAGTAGATTTTACAGGCTTAAAAAACGCTATTGTGGATCTAACTAAGATAGGAATTAATAATTTAAGAGATTATTTCTTACATAATCCATCATTTATTATTAACGCTGCATCATTGGTAAATGTTGTTAATATAAATAGGCAGACCCTAATAACTTATAAAACAAAAAAGTTACTTTTAGCTCTATACATT
>JAJYOQ010000203.1 GCA_021796135.1 Bacteroidota bacterium | reverse complement strand
CCGGTTTTGCTCAGTAGTTTTTTACTTTTCCATGGTTAGATTTATTTTTGAGGCAACGACTACTTCTTCTTTTCTCTACGGTTAGATTTATTTTGAGGCAATCCGTCTAAATATATAGTAATTATACTGATTGCTTTTAATAAAATATTTATTAGCTTCTCTCAGAGTTTACGGGGAGATTTAAAATGTTTCCACACTACATCTTCTTAAACAACAAATCAAATTAACCAGCGCGGGGGAAATATGACGTAGTAAAAACTCTTTGATCTTTAAATAAGAACCCTCCTGACTTTTTAAGTAAGGGAGAGAAGATTGTCTTAACAAGTAAAAGCAGGTGCAACGATGAGAAAAATATTATTCATTTTATTTATTCTGTTTGTCGTGCGGACGTATGCTCAAACATGGGAAACACAAAACAGCGGCGTGATGTTTACTCTGAGAAGTGTTTGTTTTGTTGACACATTAACTGGCTGGGTAATCGGAGATAGTTCCATAATTCTTCAAACGAGTAATGGGGGTAAAAATTGGAGTTATCAAACACCGCCTGAAACTTATAGACGATTTACACATATCCAATTTGTGTCTAAAAGTATTGGTTACATTGTAGGAACTAACGGTTTAATATTATCTACAAAGGACGGTGGGCAAAATTGGGACGTATCGCCCTCTAATACCGACGTTGATTTATGGGATTTGTCTTTTATTAATGAAAATGAAGGATGGATAACCGGTAGCAAAACCTATACTGATCATAGTATTGGCTTAATAATACACACCAAGGACGGAGGGCTAACCTATGAAAAGCAAGTTGAGATTATTTCTTCTAGCCAATTCGGGGCTAAACTATTTTCTGCAATAAAATTCCAGAATAATAAAGTAGGGTGGGCTTTAGCGGGAGACAATGTAGATAATTTTTCATCAACTTCAGTATATAAAACTGAAGATGGAGGATTAAGGTGGAATAGTGTCGGTATAATTAATGGCACTCCGTCAAACAAATTAGCAATTGCAAATGGAGATACTCTTTGGTGTGCAGGTTATTCTACTATTAATTTGGCAGTATCAGTTGATGGGGGGATCAATTGGATTATGCCTTCAAATAAGCTTAGTAAAGCTATCGCTGTGTGCCCCAAAAGCGGTTTAGTTGGATGGATTAGCTATTACGATTTTTTAGCAAATGACAAAAGAGTTCTTTATACAGTTGACCTAGGAACTACATGGAAAGAAGAGTTGAAGTTGGAACAAACTGTACTAGCGATGTCATATGCTGATGAATATTTATGGCTAGTCGGCACAAACGGGCTTATTATGAAAAGGTTTCCTACTCCTACTTCTATTGAGTATAATGATAAAGCTACCCCTTCGTCATTTCATTTATTTCAGAATTACCCTAACCCGTTTAATAATTCCACAACGATACCTTTCCAACTAAGCAGAATGTCTGATGTAAACCTGAGCATTTTTAATTACCTGGGACAGCTTATCAGATCTTTTACTTTTTCATCGCTCGCGTCTGGAACCCATTTAATACAGTGGGACGGAAAAAACAATATAGGTAAACATACTGCAAGCGGCGTCTACATATGCAAAATGAATGTAAAAAATGAAAGTGAACGAAATACAAATCGATTCATCAAAATAATATTTCTAAAATAATCCAGGAGTTAAGATATGAAACGCAATTTTATGCTGTTCGGTTATGTCTTGATTCATTTCTTGACCATCTCACTTTTAGCTGGAGATGATAAAGAAAAAGTATTGGGATTGAGAGATTTAGCTACACTAAGCGATTTCATTGTGCGCGGAAAAGTAGTCCATATTGAAACATACGAAAATCAACCTGGAAGAAGATACAGTAACATTTATTTCCATATTACCACTTGTTATAAAAACAAATCGCTTGAGGGGCAGGATATTGTACTAACAATATTTGGCGGTACAATCGGAAGATCAACAGTCATAACAACTGTTTATCCTCAATTTAATGAGAATCAAGAGTCAATACTATTTCTCAAAAGATACTTACCAAAGGATCAGATTAAGTATCAATTTTATGTAATTGGTTTAACTCAAGGTAAGTTTAATATCATTAAAGAAAACGGTCAAGAATTTCTTTTAAGGGATAAATTTGCTGGTATGGAGATAAAGATATTGACAAATAACGTTGTCAGCGAACTATCTAATAACAGCAAAATACCGTTAAATGATTTTCTTGGTAACCTTAACAATTTCATTAATTAGCAAAAGATTTTGGGAGGTGAAAAATGAAAAATAGAATTGTTATGATGATGATTGGTTTTCTCTCTCTATTAAACCACATTGCTTTGGGTGAAGTTTACTATCCTGGACAACAAAAAGGATTATCTAACCTAGCCCATTGGGCAAGTCATCATGTCGATTGGTATTTGCATATCAACGGCGCTGGTGATGGTTTTTCTTATAACGAAACAAGAAACCTCATACTGAGCGCTTATACTTCATGGCAAAACGTTAGTAATTCGGATATTACTTTTAGCTATGTTAATTCTACTAATGGCTCTTATAATAATAGCGATTATATTAATGGCCACTATTGGGTATATAATGGTGATCCTCTATTTGGACCAGACGCCCCATTTGACCCCAATAGAATAGGAGGCCCCGCGTCAGCTATTACAATAGCTCATTATGATGATGTTACTTATCAAATGATAGATGTGGATATTGTATACAATGGAGAAAAAATCTGGTATGATAATTATCTAAACTATAATGATATTCAATCTGTAGCATTACATGAAATTGGTCATCAAATAGGATTGGCTCCTTCTAATGTAGCTTATGATTATTTGTCAGTAATGAAAGAACCTAATGACCCGGCAAATAGTAATAGAAGAATATTAAAATTTGATGATGAGAAAGGTACCTCTTTTTTATATGGCGGTAACTTGATTGATAATGAAACATTTTCTGGAACAAATTATTTTGACTGGAATATTACGGTTGTGCCAGGTAAAACATTAACATTTCAGGCGGGTTCAACTATAAATTTTGCAGCTTATACTTCCCTAATTATTAATGGAACATTATCAGCACAGGGCACTTCTTCAAATTTAATCATCTTAACACCTTTTACGTGGGATGGAATAAGATTCAATTCAGGCAGCAGTGGAAATCTTCAATATTGTAATATAGGCTATGCAACCTACGGAATTTATTGTAACGGTTACATGCCAAATGTTGAGCATTGTAATTTAACCTATAACACATACGGTATTTATGCGCAAAATGTAGGTACGACTAATAATACAATAGGATATAGCACAATCTCAAATAATACCTCTGCTGGCATTTATTTATACAATTCTTCGCCAAAAATAAATTACTGTACTATAGAAAATAATGGAGTAGCTGTTTACTGCGATTATTATTCAAGTCCTCAAATAACTAATACAACAATACGGACTAATACTTCACAAGGATTGAGATGCAACTCATATAGTTCCCCAAGTTTATTAAGTTATGGTTACCCGGGCTATAATGTAATTAGAAATAACGGTTTTTATGGTGTTTATGCAAGTTATAATTCAAATCCTGCTCTTGGGAACTCCAGTTATGGCTTAAACAGTATTTATTCAAACTCGTCATGTGAAGTACGTGCCGATTATAATTGTACAATACCCGCACAAAATAATTGGTGGGGAACCAATCCTCCTGTTCAATATGAATTCTGCCCAACTCAATCAACAATAACATATCTGCCCGCATTAGCTTCTGATCCCAACCCCGGAAGAAGTATTGTTCCTATTGATGACAATAATAAGATAGAACAAACTGGGATTAGTTATAGTGTCCTTTCGGATTATTTCTCGCAGGCAGAACAAAAATACAATGAAGGCAAATACAATGAGGCAATTGATTTGTATTTGGAAGCATTCAAACAAGAAAAAGATAATTCAATCGGCAGACTAGCATTGATAAAAATGGAAGAATGTTTTACAAAAGTTGGAAGAAAGGATTTTCTGTTTTTTTCAAATCAAAAAACAAAGCCGTTGATGAAAGATGGCACGGAACTGTACGTGGTTGCTTTAGAACTTGAAACGCACCAGATGATAAATGCTAGTATGTATAAAGATGCTGTCGATAATCTTTTAACAATACTCAAGAAGTATAATCTGAACAGTTACATTGAAAAGAATACGTTATTCAGACTTGGCGCGTTTTACAGTCAGTTCTTGGGGGATGTAAAAAGTTCAGATAAATACTTTGACGAGTTAAGGCAAAAGTATCCGGATGATGAATTAGTTAGCCAAATAGAAACAATAAAAAGCTTGGGTGTTGTGTCAAATAATCTTGTACAAATCGCAGAATTAATGCCGGCTGAAGAAACGATAGCAGCAGGCAGGGAAAACAGTAATGTAACAATTTCAAATTATCCCAATCCTTTTAACCCAACGACAAAAATTAGTTTTTTACTCCCTCAAAAAAGCCAAATCAAACTAAAAGTGTTTGATGTACTTGGAAGAGAGATTCAAATTCTAGCTGACGGTATTTATGAAGCGGGTAAGCATGAGGTGGAGTTTAATGCAAGTAACTTATCAAGCGGAGCATATTTCTATAATTTATCGGATGGTACAAGTTCTATCACAAAGAAAATGCTGTTGATTAAATAACCACCAGTTAGTCAAACATAACTTAAAACAAAGGCGGTTTTTCATTCCTTAGCCGCCTTTGTTATTATCATTGACTTAAGCCTACAGCTTTAGAAAGCTTCGCCAATACCAAGATGGAATTGGAGAAGTTCCGACCAAAAACTTTTCTTGAACATGCTGCGATGGTCGTTGGGATCGTAAACTTTAAAACCAAAGTCGATCCTGAGCGGAACGTACTCGGAATAATATCTTATACCGAAACCGGCGGCAACTGCAACTTGATCGAAACGAAATTCTTTGTAGCTGTTCCATGTATTTCCGTAATCGATGAATAATGCAGAGCCGACTTTACCGACGAGGCGGTTTCTTGTTTCTATCGATCCTTCCAGCAAGAAGAATCCGCCGGTTGCTGCGCCTTTCTGGAGTACCGCAACAAGATCTTCTTGTGTTGGGTTAGCGCCAAGACTGAACTCGGAGACCGACGGGACAAGCTGACGCGACGCCCAGCCTCTTACCGAGTTGCTTCCTCCGGCATACAATCTTTGATTAAGCGGTATATCCGCCTTATCTCCGCGGTAGGTAAATATTTGTCCCACTTTAAATTTTAGACCAAACGAATTCATCGTACTTGAGTAAAAAGGTAAGTATAGAGTAGAAGTGAAAATAGTTTTGAAAAATAACGGGCGGGTAAAATCTGTTTTAATTATCCGGCTGATTAAGTAAGGAATTGCATTTCCGTCTTCAAGTAAAAGCGAAAGGGAATAACCGCTGGTTGGAAAAAACGTATCATTAGTTTTGTTGGCGCCAACGTTGAACCCAAGTGCAGAATTTGTACTTTGTGAAATCAATTGCCCGCCTGGTTCGGAATCTACAGTGTTTGCAGCTAAGGAATCGGCAACCGCCTTCGGGGCGCCGTTTCTTTGCAAAGCTAAGCTCAGCAAATTTTTCAGGTAGATGGGTTTATACGTGTACTCAGATCGTTCAATATTGAAATAGGCATTGAATGAAGTAACATAAGTAAATTGCGGAAGTTCAAAGTCAAAACTTAGTTTGGCGCCGAAGATGTTCGAGTTATATTTATCTTTTTGCTTTTGTGCAGTATAATATGTTTCCAGCTTTGTTCCGATTGCTCTGCCGAAAATAAACGGTTGTTCTATCGATACACGCGCGTCGAAGTAGCCGTAGAAAGCTGAGTCTGCAAAACTCGGGTTGTGAAAAAATTCGGAAATATTTTGCGCCGCTGCAGATGTGCCGATTGTAAACTTTCGAGCATCCCCTAAGAAATTTTTTCTAATGAAGTTCAAACCAAGACCGAGGTTAAATGTGTTTTCCTCGTTGTTCATAATTATTTCGGGAGACAACTCATTCATCGTACCTATGTCTGCAAGAATTCGTATTGGAACAACATTTCCTACCGTATCGGCTGTTACCGCCATTATGTTCGCCGCCGTAAAAAGATTTGTCCTAAAAAGTCTCACCGTCCCGCGCTGAATATCATAGTTACTGTACCATTGCCCGGTTTTAATTCCTACAAGTTCCTTTAGAAGATCGTCATGTACCAAATCGAAGCCCACGCCGGTTCTTGTGGCTGAGATTTCGCCGACTTTATAACGTTTGCCGGAAGTGAACTGCAATTTCACATCAACTCTGTTTTTCAAAGTATCGACTGTCACAAACGGCTTATCTACCTTGCTAAGCATGAATCCGTGATCGCGCAAAAACGTTATGATGTAGTTCTTCTTCTCATCGACTAAGGCGTCGTCATAAATTGTTGTTGTGTCCACCTTTGCATAATCATGCAGCAGCACCTGATATTCCGGAGCGATTGTATCCAATCCGTCAACGGCAAACGATTTAATATATGCCGGACTCGCTTCATTGATTGAATAAATCAAAGTTACTTCGCCGGAAGAATTATCTGTGATCGTCTTTTCGGAAACACTTGTTTTGAAATAACCTTTGGAGCGGTATAGCTCTTTTATTGCTTTTAAGTCCAACGGTATCAACAAAGAATCGAAATAAACCGGTTTATTGCCGAGTGAAGAAAATTTTCCTAAAAACTGTGAAAACCAGCTTGGCGATTCTTTGGAATAAATAACAGTACTTAAAGTTGAGGAAGAGATTGCGGTATTGCCAAGAAATTTTATTTGAGTTATTTCCAATTTTCTTAATGATTGCCCGAAGATGGGAATAGACAAAGCGAAGAATAATATGTAATAGTATTTCTTGATCAAACCGGCATCTAATTAATTATTTTGACTGGGGTGCCAATCTTAACAACCGAATAAAGCTCGTCAATGCTTTCATTGCTTACCGCGATTGAACCGTCAGTCCAGTTAAATGAGAACGGAAGATTTTTGAAAATGATATTGTACTTGCCTATTCCGTGAATTCCAATTGCAGAACCAAGTCTTGTCTCCGTTGGCGGACATTCATTAAGCTTCGCTGAAAGCAGTATTGAAGAAAACTCATCTTGATTGATATAGCTTCGTGCCAGTGCTTCTGCTGCATCGTGTTCGTTCGGGTAATTCAGATGCAAGAATTTATGATAATGTGAAGTTGTATCGATCGCGCAAATCTTGTAATCGCCAATCGGAGTAACATTATCATCGGCTGTAGTTTTAATAACGTTGT
>JAJYOQ010000008.1 GCA_021796135.1 Bacteroidota bacterium | reverse complement strand
AAAAAAAGCGAATCCGGTAATTACAGCAAGCGCAGGTTTCTCATTTTGAATTTTAAGGATAAATTCATTCAATAATTCCTTATGGTTTTCAGCTTCGATAAAAACGCCTGATGAAGAATTAAGGACATAGCCCTTCATTCCCATTTTCAGAGCGAGGTTATAAACAAAGGGTCGGAAGCCGACACCCTGAACAGCGCCTCGGATAACAATATAAACTCTTGAGATCATCGATTTATCAATTGCGATTCAAGCCAATTGCACCATAAATCAATACCTTCGCCTGTAGTGCATGATGTTTCAAATATTTTCAAAGACGGATTAATAGACAACGCATTACTTCTTAATGTTTCGAGTGAGCAGCGGGTATAAGGAACTAGGTCTATTTTATTTATAATTAATACACGGGAATTTCTGAACATAGCCGGATATTTAAGAGGTTTATCATCGCCTTCAGTAGTACTTAAAATTACAACTTTAAGATCTTCGCCAAGGTCATATCCGGAAGGGCAGACCAAATTGCCGACATTTTCGATAATCAGCAATTCAATTTTGTCAGTATTCAACTGATTGTAAGCATCGCGGACGAGACCGGCTTCGAGGTGGCAAGCGCCGTTAGTAACAATTTGAATTACAGGGATATTCAGCGCCTCAATTCTTTGTGCATCGAGATCTGTTTGAACATCGCCTTCGATAACAGCTATTTTAATTTTATCTTTAGCAAAGGCGATAGTTTTTTCGACAAGACTAGTTTTTCCGGAACCCGGAGAGCTAACTAAATTAATAGCAAAGATATTATTCTTGGAGAAAGAAGATCTGATATCATTAGCGATAGCATCGTTTTTTTCTAAAACTTTTCTTTCTATAGTAAGGCGGCTCATATTTCCTCCCGTAATTAATCATTAATTTCGATTTCAGTTACTTTTAATTCATTACCTTTAATCAATTTCACATTTGGGCTTCCGCAATTATTGCATTGAAAAAGTACATTTTCGATTTCGCTAATATTTCCGCAAGCATCGCATTTAACAGCAGCCGGAATTTCGTTAACAATAAGTTTAGCACCTTTTAATTTAGTATCGCCGACAAGTGCATCGAAGCAGAATTCAAGCGAATCAGGTAAAATATTGCTAAGCTTTCCGATTTCGACAAATACGGAGAGAACCTCAGCTTTATTATCAGCAGGTACATATTGACTAGCGATATTTATTATCTCTTCCGCAATAGAGAGTTCATGCATAATTCAAAACAAATACATAATTAAATAAAAAGCCAGAACCCACCGATGACAATTGCTGCAACGCTGAAAGTGATAAGCAATCCTCGATAAGCCTTAATTCCGAAAAAAGAAAATCTATCAGCCAGAGAGCCCATGATAATGGAAAAAACGACCATTGCCGAGATTGTACCGGCGCCAAAGGCAAGGAGATAAGTAACCGCCTGCAATCTAGTAGGCAAAGCCAGGGCAGGCAAGATACCCAGTAAATGGGAACTACCGGCGAAGCCGTGGATAATGCCAACACCGAAGGCAGCGTGGGAATGGTTATGAGCTTCAGTGTTATTATGTTCTTCTAATGATTCATGCGCATGGATATGCACATGTTTGCTTCCGTCGTGTTTATGTTCGTGGACATGGATATTTTTGAAAAGCACTTTTTTAATTCCCCACAGACCGATACCGATTAAGACAACGCCGACAAATCTTTCGCTATAGTTGGAAAGCAAGTTAATCGGGATTAATTCTCTAAATAAAAGTGCGATAATAGCAACAACGAAGACGCCGCCCGTATGTCCGATTCCCCATTTAAATCCTATCAACCAGTTTGATTTTTTACTATTAAGGGAAAGAGGAGCGACGGCAGCGAGGTGATCGGGGCCTGTAAGCACATGCACCAATCCTGCTGCAAAACCCGTAAGAAATATTATCATCCTTATACTCCGCATATATATGAAAAGGTAATATTAGAAAACCGGATCAATAGAATTTATCATCAGAGGGTGACGATAAAAAATATGCGTGAACTTAATCAAGTAAGAACGGAAAAGCAATATAAAAAAATAAAATATTTTTTAATTTTCAAAGAGATCAGTTATTAAAAATTTCTTTGAAAAATTCATTCATCTTTTGCCATGAGCGTTCATCGGCTTGCCGGTTATAGGCGACACCGCGTGACGGATCGCTGCCAGAGTTAGGGTTTGTAAAAGCGTGGACAGCGCCTCCGTAGATATCGATTTCATAATTGACGCCGGAGTTTTTCATTTCGTCAATAAACTTAGTCATTGAATCAAAAGTAACTGCTTTATCATCGGCACCGTGGCAAATAAGAATTTTTCCTTTAATATTTTTAGCATCATCGGGGTTAGGAGTATCGAGATTGCCATGGAAGCAGATAGCTCCATTAATATCAGCACCGCTTCTAGCGAGTTCCAAAGCGACACCGCCGCCGAAGCAATATCCCATAGCGGCAATATTTTTATTATCAACGAATTCGTTTTTCCTGATTTCTTCAAGGGCAAGATTAGCTCTTTTTCTCATAAGAGGGCGATTGCTTCTAAAGCCGGAAGCTTGTTTACTTGCCTCTTCAAAAGTAGTTGGTCGAATACCTTTCCCATATATATCCGCAGCAAAGGCGACATATCCTAATTGAGCCAATTTTCGGCAGCGCATTTTGACATGATCGCCGATTCCATTCCATTCATGGACAACCACAACACCGGGTCTTTTGGATTTTATTGATTGGTCATAGCAAAGATATCCTTCTAACTCAGTTTCGCCGTCTTTGTAAATTATATTTTTGCAGAGTAAACTATCGTCTATATTGACAGATAAAAGAAACGGTATAAATTTTGGAAATTTAAGTTTCAAAGAAAGCTCTCCTTATAATGTTGAACAAGTGATTTTTAATGATAGACAAAAATCATAATAAATTTAATTACTTGACACATACAAATTTAGGAACAAAGGATTTATCCTGCGAGGTGATAATTAAGACCGTTTTAATCATTAAGATTTATTAATGTTTAATTTATTATTTATTAAGAGTTTATTGCCTATCATTACGTTGTAAAAATTATTAATAAATCAATTTTATTCAGGAGTTTTAAATGAATTTTCGTAAGATGTTTTTGGCTTTATTAGCCGTTGTATTATTTGCTAGCTTTACAGCACCTTCTTTCGCACAGGAATCACCAAAGAAAGAAAAGAAAGAAATGGTAAAGAAAGAGCACAAAGTTGCTAAAACAGCAGCAAAAAAAGTAGCTAAGACCGAGAAGAAAGCTGCAAAAAAAGTAGCTAAAACAGAGAAGAAAGCAGCAAAGAAAGTTGCTAAGACAGAGAAAAAAGCTGCAAAGAAAGAAAAAATGTTACACAAAAAAGCTGAAAAGAAAGAAGCAAAGTAATATTTCTCTTCTTTAATTTAAGATTAGGCTTGTAAGTTTAGCTTGCAAGCCTTTTTTATTGCAATTTTGTTAAAATAAAGGGATATGAGTTACAATTCTTCTTTTCTTACAAATTTATTTCCATTCCAATATAAAATCTGTTTAAGCAGGAATTTTTTATATTCAGGGGAATTGCTATAGAATGGTTTCAGCATACCCCATTTGACAAACGGGTCTCTAATTCGGGCAAATTCATCACTTATTTTTAAATTGACCACTTTGAAATCTTTTGAGATAGAATAGACAATTTCGCCGTTTTTCCTGGAATTCAGATAGACTTTACACTTAATAGCATTTTTTTTGCGGTCATAAGACAAGTCACCCGTACCGCTAAACAGAGATTGGTTAGGATTAATGATTTCCTGATAATCTTCATCAGGCAGGAGCAAATAATTTGGCAAAAAAACAATTTTCTTATTTGAATAATTATAATATTTATTAGATGGAGCTTGTCCGCCGCAATCATCCAAATTAATAAGACCCACAGCAAATTTATGAAAGGCGTAATTATCGGCATAAAAAGCCAATTTTTTTGACAAATCTTCATTTTGCTGGAAAATATAGCCGCCGATAATTAATCCCGGATGCCAGAATGTATCAAAAACTCTTTCACCCGTAGCCAGGTCAAGCATATAGATAGCGGAACCAAAGGATTCGTCATTTTGACTATAGGCGACCAAGACCTTTTTGTTTTTAACGGTAGTTGTATCAATAATAAAGCTATCATAGTTAGCAGAAAGAGATTCACCCGGAGTATAGATAGTATCTTTGAATAGATAGCTCCAGATTTTATGACCCTTATAATTGTAACAATTGATACTACCGGATTTAGATTCATTATCACGGAGTTCAATCAATTCATTGCTAGTAAGCAATTCTTTTTTCCCGTCATTATTTATATCGACAAAGAGCTGGAAATTTTTTAAAAACCAGGAGTTATTGATATAATCTTTATTATAGGCAAATGATTTATGGAAAAGGACTTTACCGCTTTTATTTTCGACAAAAAGGGTTTGACCGTCACGATGTAAAATTGCCGGGAGGTCATCATAGTTTATTTGGTAATAGAAAAAAGTTATCAGCAACATCAATGCAATTAAAAGGGTAGCGACCCAGTTTTTCCTAGCATACTTAATTGAGCGAACAACCGGGTTTTGCATTTTAATATCGATTAAGTTTCTTCTATCAAGCAGATCCTGGAGGTCGCTGACGCCAATAATTTGCAAGTCGCGATTCGGGTATAATTCTTTTAAGGCATTTAATCTTTTAATAGCGGGAATTTTATTTTCATCCGGAACGATCAAGATATTTATAATCGAATAAAAGATAACATCGACTTTTCTTTCAATAATATTATCATTCATCGGAATTAATTTTGCGGACTCATCAAAACCTCCCGTTAAAGCAATATTTTCTTTAACTGAAATTAGGCAAGCAAGGTTATAAAGTTTAATAAGCTCTTCAATAAAGCTAATAGTCAAAGCTGTTCCGAGGGAGATACCCGAATAATTACCATATCTATGGTCGAATTGGATAATCACATTATGATACTTATCAATTTTAGTAAAATTTTTATTAAGAAATGATTTGGCAATATTCCAGGAAATTATAATTTGTTTTTGTAAAGAATCGTCAATTAATTCTTCGGAAGGAATGATAATAAATTTATCCCCGAGGTTATTTTTTTTTATATCAATTGAAAATGTTTCTAAGGTACCGATATTAAAATTGAAATCCGGGCTATTGGTCTTTTCAAGGGCAGGGAAGAAGATTTTTCTTTGTGTCAATCCGGAAATTTTATTGCCATTAAGGATTTGGTTTAGGGCTGAAAGTTTAAATTCAAGAGAACCGATAATAGAATTGATTTCATTAATTATTTTTAGTTCACTTTGATTTTGTTTTATTATAGAAAGCAATTTTATAATATTGTCAGTAAGGTCAGGTTCGAAACAGAAGACTTCGAATTTACTGCAGGAGGAGAGGAATTCATCTCTGAATTCATTTATATATGCGTTACGAATAATAGTCGGGAATTCAAAAATTAATTTGTCATAAAAATTCTTTAGTAAGATTAATTTTTTCCTCGAGGATGCTGATTCCAAAATTAATTTTTGAATTTTTTGTCTTAGGTCTTCAGCCTCAAAAGCATTCATTTTACACATAAATTATTTGGAATGATAAAAATTTACCTAAATAAATAAAATATTGCAATTTATATTTAGATAAAAAGAGGGAAAAAGGAGTTAGGGAGCGGGTTATTTTATTATTCCTCTTCGATCAAAATTTTCTGTACAGTCTGAGCATTATCAATTTCGATCATTTGAGTAGGGCTGGAAATATGGTAAGATTTATTTGAAGGCAGCAAAGTAAGTTTGAATTTCCGGGCATCGTTTTCTTTTTTGGAAAAGAAAAACAGTGTATTCTTATTATTATCATTTAGGAGTCTTATTAAATAATTAGAATCTTCATCGACATAGGTAATAGACTCGGATTTTTTATTAGCGAATTCAGCAGTAGCAGCAGCCAATAAAGGAGAGATTTCTTTTGATAAAGTTTTTGGTTCAACCGGAAGCAGTTCGATGATTTTTATTTTGCTTAAAATTCTATCGGCGGCATTTATTCCCGGATCAAGGTCATTTTTAGAAGTTGAAACATTTAAAAATGCTTTACAGAAGTTAATTTGTTCGGAAAACAAATTTTCATTTGAATGAATTATATCTTTTTTATCCGAAGCAAGAGTATCGGGGAAAAGAACGTACCTGAAAATATCTTCTTCTGTTATATTCATAATTTAATTTCGAATTAAGTATAGTAATTTACTTTGTATATAATACTTTTAAAATAGCTTATTTAGGAAAATGTCTTGTATTTTAGAGCACCCGCTATATATTTCTTTAATAATCGCAGCAGATAGTCTAAAATGTTATGGTATTTAATTTTTAAATCATTATTAGTTGATTCAATAAAATAAGGTTTCAGATAATCATCAAGACCGGGACTAATGCTACCGCCCTTAAGGTCATTAGCAATATTTACGAGTACTTTTTTGAATATATCGCCTTCAATTGTGGAAAGTTTATTTTTTGTTACATAGCGATTATCTATAATAGAATTTACTTTACCCAGAGAATCAGAAATAACTTGATCAACAAACAATCTAGAATCGTGATAATCTTCAATTACAGCATCCGTATTATTATCGTTCAAGTAAAGCTGTTTTATTCTTACGACAAGATAATTTAATGGTATAGCCGGAAAATGGTTAGTGTTATTTTTCAGAAAATCAAAAACATTATTTATAGCAGTGTTTATTTTATTATTAATTAATTTGGCAGGGAGATTATTAAACTCAGATTCGGCGATTATAGTTCCTTTAATAATATCATTACCGGCCTCGACTATATAGGAATGACCAAAATAGTAGATTTTTTTATAGCCATTATTTTTCACATAATACATAATGCTGTTTAAAATGCTGCCATAGAGAGGATCAAGCTCATGAAGAATAGCAACAACGGTTTGGTCTACTCTTTTCCAAATCAAATTATATAAAAAGAAAGCGGCATCCTCCTCAGAATTAATTTCCTTATTCCATTTAGACATAGTTTTTTTAACCAAGTTTAAATCCAGAGAATTCTTTTTAATATAGAGGGGAGTAATAGAATCAATAGCAATATCGGAGAAAAATTTCCCATTATTAGAGAAATAAGATTTATATCTATAATATTTTTTTTCTAAATAAATCAAAGCGATATTGTGGGAAATTTCAATAATTTTGCGTAATTCAGCCCTTTCCAGCTTACCGGAATAAATTTTACCCAGATATGATAAAATACTCTCCTTTGACATAATTCAACCAGTTAAGAGCTTAAAATATAAATATTCAATATGCTTGCATAAAATAATAGATCAGCTAATTAATTGAAAATTAAAAATTTTTTCAAAATTTTCCTAAACGGTCAAGTTTTAATCTATTACTCTTTATAAATAATTTTTGTAAAAATTCGTTGATTATTCAAACAGTAGCCAACGATTTGCAAAAAAATTTAATTAATAAAATGAATGGAGTTCAAAATGAGAACCTTAATAGTCACATCTTTATTTGTATTATTAGTAATATCTACCGGCACGATATTAGCGCAGACCCAAATTCAAAGCGGG
This sequence comes from Bacteroidota bacterium, assembly GCA_021796135.1. The sequence continues at coordinate 19,752 of JAJYOQ010000008.1, read as the reverse complement.
AAATTTTCAGCAAACAAATCAGTAGAGGGATACACATTAGATCAGAATGTAGGAGATCGTTCGATGACTATTGATGTATCATTTTTAAAACCATTTGACAAAAAACCGAATATAAGTCTTTCTGTAATAATGATAGATGCAGAAACAAAAAGCAATATTCGTTACAATGTTGAAGCTTCATCAATATCTCGAGACGGATTTACAATTAAGATATCGACATGGAGTGATACAAAAATATTAGGGATAGCCGGAAATTGGATAGCGTATGCAGAATAGAGAGTTTCTAAAAACGGGCGACCAAAAGGACTCAATTTTTAATAAACGGGAAATGATAAAAGCTTAAAAATCTATTTTCGGTGAAAGAAATAAGTGTATAATAATAAACTTTAAGAGGTCAGGTATGAAAAAGGTTATTTTACTAATGATGGCTTTTTGCTGCTTTTCTCAGTTTACATTTGCCCAGCAGAAAAGTTCAATAGAATCAGTAGGCGGCATGGCAGGTGCTCCGCGCGAAATGAAACCATCTCAAAGGCAGCAATCTACCATGGGATTTATTCAGCCAAAAATGAATAAAGTCAACAATGCAAACATATATACAGCAACAACATTCACTTTTGCAGACATTGCTATATTCTCTTATTTCGACAGCACAGTAGTTACCGTGTTAGATAATAACGGCAATACTGTCGGCACTACTACAATGAAGGCAGATACTCTATACTCCATTAGTCCAGGACAAGGAATTTACACCATCAGCGGAAACAGACCTTATTCAGTGCTTATCGGAGACGCAATTACAGCATATGTTAATGGATACTTTGCACTTGATCAAAGCGGAAGAGGGTTGAGTACCAAGCTGAATACATGGATGATGTATTCAGAAGATTCCAGTTTTGATCCGCATTTTATTGTTTTTGCATATCAAGATAACACGCAGTTTACATTAAAAGATTTACAGACAGGGTCTATATTATATGCCGGCACTTTAAATACAGGTCAATATTTTGATTACCCAAATATTTCGAGCATATCAAATAAAGCACTTCAAGTAGTTAGTAATGTGCCAGTATCCGCACTTTCATATACAGACCAGGATTATTATGTACCATCAGCTAACGGCGGATTTTCCGGTACTTTATTTTATGGTTTCTCCGGATATTCCGGTGGTTGGGAAAATTCCATAACTATAGTATCGTATGCAAATAATAATAAAGTACTATTAACAGATATTAACACCGGAGATACGCTCGGGTCATTTACATTAGGATTGTGGCAGGTAAAAACTATTCCAGTGTACAAGGATACTTATTGGAAGATTGTTTCAACCGGAACAGTAACGGCAGCTGATATTCCGTTTGCCGGCTGGTCGGGAAGCTATGCATACATGGCTCGAACTTCCGATTCGACAGGTACAAATACAGGTAAGTCATATATTATACCTACAATTCAAAGTCAGATATCAATTTTTTCTTATGATAATGATAACAGAGTAGTAATTACATTTTTAGGTGATACTACTTATCCATACACGTCTACCAGCATAATAGCAGATACACTACTGCAAGCCGGACAAGGTTATGTTTTTTCTTCCAATTATGGAAATAATGTTTATAGAGTTGAAGGAACAGGAAGAGTATCGGTTCTGCAGAGCAGCGGCGGCTGGGGAGCTGACTTTATGCCATTGGGGTATTCTCTTGATTTACCGGATCTTGCTATATCGCAAAACGATATTGTTTTTACACCAGCTGACAGCGTTTACAAGCAAGGTGAGCAAATTCAAATCGATGTCACTGTACACAATCAGGGGACAGTAGACGCTTCAAATGTATATGTAGTACTATATGACGGCAATCCAGATGTTGGTGTAGCGCCGCCAGTCGGAAGTTTCCGAGTACCTCTAATTTCTGCCGGCGGAACATATACGGGAAGTGTTCCTTACGTCGTTCCGTCGAATTCACAATATCATTATATTTATGTAAAGGTAGATCCAAATAATACCATAGCTGAATCGAACGAATCAAACAATGTTGCCTTTAGACCATTGAAGGCAAACCAGGATTTGCTGCCACCGTTATCGGTATACATAACGGCGCCGACAGCACTTGGAATCAAGAATTCGAATCTTACACCAAATCCGTTTCTCGTACATGCAGATATCTTCAATACGGGAAATGTTAGTGCAGGAAATGTGAGGATACAATTTTTTACTTATAATGGGTTAGCTATCGATTCAGGATCAGTCGATACAACAATCACATCAATTCCGGCTCAAGGATCAATATCCATGGATTGGTTAATAATGGCTAAGAAGGATTCATCCGGATTAAATTTATTTACATTACGAATCGGCGGAGATAATGTAGCAGTAAAAGATGTTAATCGAGGCGTATTGATTCCGGATTTAGTAGCTCCCGGAACACCTATTGGATTAAAAGCGAAATCTCCGAATATTGGAAATGTATTATTAACATGGACACCTAACAATGAAAAAGACCTGGGCGGATATAAGATATATTACTCATCATCAGCCACAGGTTATACCGGGAATGATGCAATTGAGGGTCCATCACCAATTATTGTTTCAACAATTGATACAATGCTTATCACCGGACTGACCGGCGGTAAAACATACAGATTTGCACTGAGCGCATTTGATCTTTCGACAAATGAAAGCGGACTATCCAATGAGGTCTCTTTAACATTGGATACAACTGCAATGGTTTCTCAATGGGCAATCAATATACTTGCAGCCACTTCATCGTTAAAGGATTCATCTTCATACGCCGGAGTAAATGCAAATGCCACGGATGGTTTTGACAGCACATACGATGTTCCGAAACCGCCTAAACCTCCAAGTAATTTTGTATATGTATATTTCCCGCATCCGGAATGGGAAACAATTGTCGGGCCTGATTTTATGGCAGATATAAAGCGAGATACAGATATGACATACACAGGCAAAGTTTGGACATTCGGAGTTGCAACAGATCAGCAAAGTCAAAAAATGTCACTAAGTCTTTTTCTAAGTACCTCAATTCCATGGGGTTATTCGGTACGTCTCACAGATATGAAAGCAGATAGTACAATAGACCTGCGATTGTTAAACACATATGTCTATAATACAGGGACAGATTCGGTTAGAATGTTTCAAATAACAGTAGGCGGTCCAATAACTCTTTCTCACACATACAATGCCGGATGGAGCATTGCAGGGCTCCCGCTTAAAGTGACGTCTCCGAGTAAAGGCAATGTCTTTGGGCAAACATCATCGACATATCTTTATGATTATTCAGCGTCATACGGATATTCGGTTGCGGACTTTTTAAGTTTCGGACAAGGTTATTGGCTGGGTGCTTTGTCACCGGTTACTGCTTCAATAACCGGAGTGCAGGTTATGGATTCAGTAGGGGTAGCATTGAATCCCGGATTCAATATAATTTCATTACCTTATAATATCTCAAATTATTCAAAGCATTCAATGTTTGTCAGCAACGGAAGTGACATAGTAAGTTTAGACAGTGCAGTATCGCTCAATTGGGTATCGCCTGCACTATACGCTTACCAGTCCACATCCGGAAATTATGCAGCTGCAGATACATTAACGCCATGGAACGGATACTGGTTCGGTGCAATTGACAGTACTTTGAGACTGATATTTGAGCCGCCAATGAATAATTTGCCATCAATGACTACAATGAAGCAATTTGCAAGGACGCTAAATAAGAACACAAATACTGCAGTGTCCGATTCAAACTGGTATGTTAAATTGTCATTACAAGCAGGAAAATCATTAGATCAATTGGGAGGATTCGGAATTGCATCTAAGGCAAAGTCCGGATTCAATGCCGCATATGATTTGCCGCATCCACCAAATCCGCCAGCAACAGAATATGTTTATTTATCATTCCCGCATCCGGAGTGGGGAAGCGTGATCGGACCAAACTTTAGTGCTGATGTAAGACCATACGCGAAATCGACAATTTGGAAATTCGTTGCAGGAACAAGTGCTAAGTCAACAGCTGCAATATTGACATGGGACTCTAGCATGGTACCGAAAGGAGTCGCGCTTATGTTGTCTGATTTAGGTAATAAAGGAAATCTTATAAATATGAAAACTACCGGTACCTACAAATTCACAATCAACGGAATAGACTCAATGCAAATAACATCATCGGTCATTACCGGAATAGCGGAGCCATCACCGGTTGTACCGTCGAAGTTTGCACTAAGTCAAAATTATCCTAATCCGTTTAATCCAACAACATTGATTTCATTTGATATAGCCAAACAATCAATTGTAAAACTTGTTGTTTATGATATACTGGGAAGGGTAGTGAAAACACTTGTTGATGAAATGAAATCTCCGGGAAATTACAAAATAAGATTTGATGCATCAATGTTAACAAGCGGAGTATATTTTTATAGAATAACGGCAGATAATTTTACTGATTCGAAAAAATTATTGTTAATTAAGTAATCATTAAAAGGGTGATTGAAAAATCTTCATTGAGTAAGGCAGGTTGTAAAAAACCTGCCGGACTCAATTTTAATTTACCGCGCTAATTTCTCAACTACAGATTTGACGAAAAGGGGATTATTATGCATCTTACCCGTTCATTTCTACTTCCTAATTCCAAATATTACCTCTTACCAAGCATGTCATTGCATTATCGAGTTACTAATAATAAATTAAATAAATCAATCGATTAAGAAGAACCTGAAAGTAATAATCAGATAATATATTAGGAGCTTCCGATGAATACATTGCCCATTATGATCGTTGTTATTTTGGTTTTCACGATAGGTTATAGATACTATAGTGCATTTATAGCCGCCAAAGTACTTGTCTTGGACGATAAACGAATAACCCCAGCCCACAAGTATGAAGATAAACACAATTATGTTCCCTCGCCGAAGTGGGTGCTCTTCGGGCATCATTTTGCGGCAATCGCAGGAGCCGGACCTCTGGTTGGTCCGACGCTGGCTGCACAATTCGGATTCGCGCCCGGATTGATATGGATTTTATTGGGAGCAGTAATTGCGGGAGCAGTGCAGGATTTCACAGTTCTTGTTGCATCAGTGCGTCATAAAGGCAGATCACTTGCAGAAATTGCACGTACCGAAATTAGCCCGTTTGCCGGATTGGTTGCGATGGTAGCGATACTTTTCATTCTTTTAGTAACGCTTTCAGGATTAGGAATAGTAGTAGTGAATGCGTTATCGAATAGTCCCTGGGGAGTTTTTACGATTGGCATGACGATTCCAATTGCAATATTAATGGGATTATATATGTTCAAAAGTTCTCCCGGACAGGTAAGAGTAGCTGTACCGAGTATAGCCGGAGTGATCCTTTTGCTAGCGGCACTAGTAGGTGGGCATGCTTTTGCAAACTCATCTTACTCACACGCTTTAGTTTTCACCGGACATCAAATAACAATTTTGATGGCAATATATGGTTTTATAGCATCAATACTTCCAGTGTGGTTTTTATTAGAGCCGAGAGACTATTTATCCACTTACTTGAAATTAGGGACAATAGCAGTGCTAATCATCGGAGTTTTCATAGTACATCCGGACATTCAATTTCCGGCATTCACGCAGTTTGTAAATGGCGGAGGACCGATAATACCCGGAAAGTTGTTTCCATTTTTGTTTGTCACAATTGCATGCGGAGCAATATCAGGGTTCCATTCACTGGTATCATCAGGGACGACGCCAAAGATGCTTGACAAGGAAACCGATGCACGCTTTATAGGATACGGGGCGATGATAGCAGAAGGAACAGTAGCAGTACTAGCACTTATCGCGGCGACTTCAATGTTTCCCGGTGATTATTTTGCAATCAATACAACGCCAGCAGTATTTGCAAAACTTGGAATGCATACTGTCAATCTTAGTGAATTCTCCCGGGAAGTCGGAGAGAACCTTGCGGGACGCACCGGAGGAGCGGTATCGTTAGCAGTCGGCATGGCGCAAATATTCCGCGGATTGCCCGGAATGGCTACATTAATGGGTTACTGGTATCATTACGCAATAATGTTTGAGGCATTATTTATTCTAACAACAGTAGACACGGGAACTCGAGTTGCTCGTTACGTACTTCATGAGCTGCTAGGGAAAGTATATAAACCATTCGGAGATCAGAAGTGGTGGCCCGGCACTCTTGTAGCAACGACATTAGTTGTGCTTGGGTGGGGATATTTGATATACACAGGAAATATCTCGACTATTTGGCCATTATTTGGAACCGGAAATCAGTTACTGGCAACAATTGCGCTAGCGGTATCTACCACATTTATAATTAATATGGGGAAAGCAAAGTATGCGGTTTATACGCTAGTTCCGATGATATTTGTAGGTATAACGACATTGAGTGCAGGAGTACTTTCAATAAAGAATATATTCTGGCCTCTAACAATGAATCCGGTCACAGCCGTTCAGGGATATCTGGATTCTATATTGATGATGATATTCATTATTGGAGTAGTATTAGTTGTCTTTGATGCAATAAGGCGCTGGATAAAAACACTTCGAGGCGACCCGATACCGCAGGAAGCATTCGGAGCGCCGGTAATTGATGAGAATAAACCGACAATGGGATGCTGTTAAAATTATTTAATAAAATATTGTATATATAACCGGAGGACAATATAATCTTATAATTATTTCGAAAATACTTTATTGTACATGATTAAAAATTCTTTATTTTTGTTTCATAGATTAGGTTAATTTTGAATTTCAAAATTATAAGAATGGCGGTACAAATGCTTAGAAGTATTATTCCCTTGCTCAATAATTTCATTATTATTGAGGGTAATTAAGAATGGATGTTTTTAAGCTTGAGCAATAAAGGGAGCGTGGTCGTGATTGATTTTCCGCAAATATTTTTAACCATAAAAAAACTTTCCCTCAATTATTTCCATAATAATAAGATAATTATTCTTTTTGTTTTGTTTTTTATTACCACTTTCTCGCCGGCTTTTTCGCAGACAAATAACCTTTCTGGAATTAGATTAAGCAGCATGTATGAAGGTCTACTTAATAAAACTTCTATTTTGTTGAATGACAACGAGCCAATCGAGTTAGACAATTCCTTTTCAATTTCATTTGACTTCTCATTTTTCTCTAATAAATATTTTGGTGATATACTTAAAATTGAAGATGACAGACATTGTGTTTTGACCTTACTTTATGATCAGCATTCAAATTCGTCGATTTCATTTATAGAATTAATGGATACATCAAATTCACAACAAATTAATATTCCATTTTTAAGAAGAGATCTTATCCGGAATCGGTGGTATAATTTAAAAATTACATTCGATAAAAACCAAAATAAGATAAAGACTTATATAAACGGTGAATTTAAAGGAGAAATTCCATTCAAGTTAACAAATCAAAAGCATTTCAAATTTGCTTTTGGATTAAAAGACTTGAAGGATGTTATATCACATGATTTCGCTGATATCATGTTGAAAAACATATTAATAACAGAGAATAACCAAAAGAAATACTTTTGGAGCCTAAACCCTTTTGAGAATTATCTTACGGATAACATAAATGGTGCAAAGTTAAAAATAATAAATCCCAATTGGGTATATGAAGATCATAAAAACTGGAGAAAACTGGCAGAATTTAGCTTTACAGAGTCCGGTATTCATGAATTCGGAGTTGCCTATGACTCAATTAACTCAAGGTTATTTATAAATAGATTAGATAATATTGTTATTTATGATTTAGTAACAGGAAAGGATTCAGTTATAAAGTTTAAATCAAAATGTCCTGTTATTGTTAATGATTTGTTTTATGACAATAATAAACAAGAACTTTATTCTTATTTAACCGGAATGAGTAAAGTCTCTATATATGATTTAAGGAAAAACGAATGGATAGTAAAAGAGATTGAAAAAAAAGACGCTGAAGGACATTATTACGGCAGTGCTAAATTTAGTTATCCAAATAGTGATGATTTATATCTTTTAGGAGGATATGGTTATTATAAGGTCAATAACGATCTATTCAAATATAATTTTAAGAAAAAGACATGGGAGAGAATTAAGTTAAAGTTAAATGAAATGACTCCCCGCGACGGACTTGCATTTGGAAAAGGTTTTAAGGAAGGTGAATATATAATTTTCGGAGGAGTCGGAAATAAAACCGGAAATCAAAATGATGGTTTTGCTCCGTTTTACGATGCATATATTCTAAATATGAAGAAGTTGACCTTAACCAAATTGAAATTGCCCGAAATTCAAAAATTTACTTACTTTTCATTGAGTGGTTTATATCTAAATAAAAAAGATTCGGTAATTTATTTTCTAGCACAAACCCCGGAGAGTAATTTTGTAACAACAACACTAGAAGAAGTGAACTTAAAAAATGGTAATGTCGAGCAGGTTGGAAATAAATTTAAGACAGATAGGCTATTCGGGAATAATGCTTATCTTGATTATAACAAATCGACAAATGAATTTATTACCACATTCTTCGATGATTTTAAGGTTAAGATTTATGCAATTAGTTATCCTCCGATAGCGGTATCCGAGAATATATATAGCGATGATAAAAATCCCAAGAGCAGCAGATCATTTACTGTTTTAATATTATCAGTATTTGCTATAGGTTTTTCCTTTATTTATCTGCTTGTAAGGAAGAAAAAACAGAATCCCTCTGTTCAGGCTGCATTGGAAAAAGTAGTCGGAGAAAATTATACTATTGAGTCCGATGTAATAAAGAACGCAATTAAATTATTCGGCGGATTCCGGATCTTCGATAAAGACGGAAAAGACATTTCATCAGAATTCAGTCAAAAGATAAAAGAGATATTTTTAATAATTCTAATAAGAAGCTTTGACCAACATAGACAAAAGGGTATGACCTCAGAGGAGCTTTCGACGATTATATGGCCGGAATCATCCGGAGACAAATTAAAATCAAGCAGGGGAGTAGCAATAAGTAGAATTCGCAAATTATTGCCGTCGGTAGAAGGGATAAAGCTTGAGTTTATAGATAAGCTTTGGTGCATCACCTTAGATAATGGAGCAATTATTGATTATGCTGAATATATTAAGATTAGAAAGACCAGAAACAGCGATAAATATTTGAGCAATGAAAAGATGGATTCTTTGATAAATATATTAGAAGGCGGAGAGCTTTTAAAAGGGATAAGTTATGAATGGCTTGATCCTATAAAAATGAAAATAAACGCAGAAATAGTTGAATTGTTAAAATATCACATATCCAATGACCAAATACAAAGCGATGCGGGAAAGTTACTCAGACTTTGTGACACAATTCTAATTTTTGATTCAATTGACGAAGAGGCAATAAAAATTAAGATTAAAACTCTAAACAAGGGAGGAAAGCTTAATCTTGCAAAGATGGCATATGATTTATTTTTAATCGAATATAAACAGGTGTATGACGAAAATTATCCTCTTTCATTTCAGGAAATCATTACTAATTAATATTTTTCAATTATTCTATATTTTACGTGACCTGATTTTGAGTATTTAACTCTTCCTATAATATTTCACCGGTCAAATAAATTCTTAAAAATAATTTTTCCAGTCGACTTATGGGGTTTCTCAGCGGCATAATAATAATGTAATACGTTTTTATTATTAATAGTGATACCATGCACATCTTTATGTTAAATTTAAAATACTACCTATCCTTTCTTTAATCTTGAAATTTAAAATATTATTTTTTACAACCTTAAATCATATCAAATATGCGGATATGAAATTATAATAATTATTATCAGGAGTAACTTTATGAAAGCTATGTCGTTTTTCATAGCGGCTGTGTTATTTGTAGGAATATTGGGTTGTGCTTCAAATAAAGAAATAACAAATGAAAGTTCGATATCAGATCGGAGGATTCCTCCCGGGGAATGCAGGGTTGATGCCGAAATTGTTAAAATTGATTCAACTTTATTGGGCAATGCCAGCAATGATCCTTGCTCAAAAGCACCATGCATTGCGTGGATTAAAATCAATAAAGTAATCGGATATGGTGCGGGCTCTGCATCTTTAAAAAGAGGTGATACATTAAAAACCAAATTCTCTTTCACTTTAAATCCAACAACTAAGGAAACATTCCCTACTTTAAACGAACAGCTTCCTGGGTTAAACGAAGGTTCATCATTTTTAGCAGATATTCAGCTATTGCCTTCTGATTTATCAGGTATGAAAAAGGAAAGTTTATACTTGGTTAATAGTTATAATAAAACGAAATAATCCTTGCAATCAAATAAAATAAAGGAAATATATGAAAAGAAAGATAATTTACTTTTTGTTAATTTGTTCTTTCACATGGATATCAAATGTTTATTCTCAAAGTCTTGTTCAGAAAAGTTTAAATAATTCTTTTATTGGTTTTAATCATTTACCATATACAAAGGAAAATTTGCAGTCTCGCAGAAATTGGCAATTTTTAAGATTAAGAAATCCTTATACAAATAAAATTCCTGCAAATATTTCTACACTGGAACGTTTGTATGCAAAAAATTTACCAAACGATAAGATGATGAAACTTCAAAAAGCAAATCAAATATTTAATTCCAGCCCATGGACTTACAGAGGACCCTTTAACCAAGGCGGAAGGTCAAGAGCTATTGCTGTTGATGTCAATAATCCAAACATCGTTTTAGCCGGCGGCGCAACAGGCGGAATGTGGCGATCAACCGATAACGGTCAAAGCTGGACTAAGGTTACACCCGTTCAGGATACTGTCCAAACCGTAACCTGCATTGTTCAGGATACTAGAAGCGGAAAAACAAATAATTGGTATTACGGAACCGGAGAATACGCATCTAATTTGGAATTACCCGGCAATGGTGCTGGATTTGTTACATTTATTGGCGGCGGAATTTATAAATCAACAGATGATGGGTTAACATGGTCAATATTACCATCAACCTCTACGGGTTATGTGCCAACTTTTGTTAATCGATTTCAGATTGTTTGGAATATTGCAGTTGATACATCAAATATGAATCAGGATATTCTCTATGCCGCAGTTGTGGATGGTATTTATAGATCTAGTGATGGCGGCTCTAGCTGGAATTTAGTACTAAGTGATAGAGACACTGCAAATACAAATTTATCTGTATATTCGAATGTTGCTGTCACGAGTAAAGGAGATGTTTATGCAGCACTTAGCAACGGGAAATCTCAAGGTATTTGGCATTCAGCTGATGGAATAAATTGGACAGAAATTACACCATCTGGTTTTCCTGTGGTATATGGAAGAATAGTTATTGCTAGCGCTCCTACAAATTCTAACATTTTATATGTATTAGCGAATACACCGGGCAGCGGAAATCAGGGTTCGCCAGATAATGGTGCTGATGATTTTCATACTCTTCTTAAATATAACTCCGGATCTAATCAATGGACTGATTTAACAAATAACCTTCCGGCTTGGTCAGGAAATGTCGGGGGATATTCTTCTCAAGGCGGTTATGATATGGTGATAAAGGTTAGTCCAAAAGATTCAAATTTTGTAATTATCGGAGGTACGAATTTATATCGAACGACAAATGGATTTTCGACTAAATTGGATTCGACGGATTGGATCGGCGGCTATTCACCGGCAAATGATGTTTCGTCTTATACTAATCAGCACCCTGACGAACATGATCTTTTCTATCTTCCCTCAAACCCAAATATTGTTTATTCTGCAAATGACGGAGGACTAAGCTTTACAAACGATGTTACAGCTAATCCTGTTTCATGGACAAGCTTAGATAATGGATTCTCAACAACACAATTTTATTCTGTAGCTTTGGATCATGCTATATCAAACTCATCATTAATTGTCGGGGGTATGCAAGATAATGGTAATATGATGGATACAACGCTTACCGCGAATTCAAGCTGGGTTGTACTGCCTTATGGCGGTGACGGATGTATATCTGCAGTTGCAGACAGCGGCAATTATATTTACTTCGCAACTCAAAACGGAAATATTATGGAAGGAAGACTTTCCGATCAGCAGGGTGCTTTAATAAAACCCGTCGGCGCCTCCGGATTTCTATTCGTTACCCCTTATGTACTCGATCCATCTAATACTTCTATGATGTTCCTGGCTGCGGGTACAAATATTTGGCGAAACAGTAACTTATTAAATATTGTTATTCCCTCAGATTCCGCAACTACTATCAATTGGACGGATTTTACAAATATTGACACAACCAACAATGTTACTGCTTTAGCAGTTTCTACGCTGCCGGCTCATGTTTTGTATTATGGTACAGACGGCGGTACGGTTTTTAAGGTAGTAAATGCAGATCAAGGCAATCCTTCTTCTGTAAATATTACTTCGAATACATTTCCAGCCGGATTTGTAAGCAGCATAGCCGTCGATCCGCAAAATGCAAACAATGTTTTGGTTGCATTTTCCAATTACGGTGTTCTTAGTATTTTTGCTACCACTGACGGCGGTGTAACATGGAATGCAGTATCAGGAAACCTTGAACAAAATCCCGACGGAACCGGAAATGGTCCTTCTGTTCGTGTCGTAAAGATTTTAAATTTAAACGGAAATATTATTTATTATGCAGGCACAAGCACAGGACTTTATGCTACTACTTCCTTAAATGGAATGTCAACTACTTGGGTACAACAAGGCACTAACAATATCGGTATGGTTGATGCGGAAACTATTGATATAAGAAACTCAGACGGAACCGTTGTTGTTGGAACATTCGGAAGCGGTGTTTATAGCACTCAATTTACAACTACCGCTGTTAAGGAAAATAATAATGTTCCAATTGCTTATTCTCTTTTACAAAATTATCCGAATCCGTTTAATCCTTCTACAATAATAAAATATTCAGTAGCTAAAACCAGTCCGGTTACTTTAAAAGTTTTTGATGTACTAGGCAGGGAAGTAGAGACCTTGGTTAACGAACAACAAGCTGCAGGAAATTATAGTGTAACTTTTAACGCAGGCAATTTATCAAGCGGTGTATATTTTTACAGGATGCAGTCAGGTAGTTTTGTTCAAACCAAAAAATTAATACTAATAAAATAATTTGAACCGGCAATAGTGATTCAATAAATGATCTATTGCCGGTTACATATATTCTCAACTTCGGATACAGTTTTTGGAATTGGTTTACCCAAAACTCTGTGTCCGTTGTTTAGAACTGCTATATCATCTTCGATCCGTATTCCTCCGAATCCTATATAACTTTTTACTTTATTGTAATTAATAAATTGTCTGAATTTCTTTTCTGTTTCCCACTTACTGATTAGTTCAGGGATAAAATAAATTCCGGGTTCAATAGTAACAATGTATCCCGGTTTCAGGGGTTTTGCCAGGCGCAAATAACTTAAACCGAATTGTGTGCTTCTTTCGGATTTATTATCGTAACCTACATTACCTTCTCCAAAGTTTTCCATATCGTGGACATCCAGCCCAAGCATGTGACCAAGTCCGTGAGGAAAGAACATGGCATGAGCGCCTGCATTGACGGCTTCGTCAACGCTGCCTTTCATCAAACCCAGATCTTTTAATCCGCTCGCAATTGCCTTAGCTGCTTTTAAATGAACATTCTTAAAGTTTGTGCCGGGATTCATGGCACTAATTGCAGTCATTTGTGCTTTCAATACTATCTGATAAACTTCTTTCTGCTTTTGTGAAAATTTTCCGTTAACCGGGAAAGTTCTCGTAATATCGCTAGCATAATGCATTTGGGAAGAAACGCCCGAATCGTGCACAATTAAATCTCCGTCTTTCATTATGTTTCTGTAATGATGGTTGTGGAGAGTTTCTCCGTGCACCGAAAATATTGAAGGGAAAGAAGCACCGTTGCCAAGCGAATCGGCTATTCCGGAAAGTATTCCGTAAACTTCTCTTTCTACCAGTCCGGGACGGGAAATTTTCATTGCAGCAGTATGAATTTCGTAGGATACTTTAATTGCTTTTTCAATTTCGTCTAATTCATCTTTTGATTTTATAGAACGGAGTGCAATAACCGCTTTTGTGAGAGGCATAGATGTGTAATTATTAACAGCCGATGCTTTAATCCCCAGAAATTTCTCTATTTTTTGAAAATTATCGGATCGGTATTGCGGAATAAAGTGAACTTTTCTTCCTTGAGCAACTACTTTATTTAAGTAGGAAACAAGATCGTTTAAGCTGCCGGTTCTTTTTATGCCGGCTCCTCTACTTTGTTCTGCGATAGTTTTTTGAGGACCCATCCATACAATATCACCAAGACTGATATCATCACCAAAAATAAATTCTTTGTTTTCATCAATATCAATAATTCCTGTTAAACCCGGCAAATCCAAACCGAAAAAATATAAGAAGGTACTATCTTGCCTGTAAGGATAAGTATTGTCCGCATAATTCATCGGACTTTCATCATTTCCTAAAAAAAGAATTACTCCGGAAGAAACGGCTTTACTAAGAGAATTTCTTCGATCAACATAAATTTTTGAGTTAAACATCAATACTCCTTAAAATTCTTTAAAAGCTGTATTAATTTAGTATCATTAAAGGTTATTGGCAACAGATATTATACGATACATTGTTTTCAGTGCCCATGAAAAGTAGAAATAAGTAATTAAATTATTATTGAATTGGGAGTGAAAAAGTAAATGTGCTTCCTTTACCGACCTGGCTTTCTGCCCAAATTTGCCCTCCGGCTTTTTCTGCGAAGTCTTTACAAAGAATTAATCCTAAGCCGGTTCCGTGCTCATGGTTAGTTCCGTCGGTAGAATAATGGTCGTCAATTTTGAATAATCTTTGAATAGCTTCTTCAGGAATACCGATACCTGTATCAGTCACAGATATTTCAATAAAGTTTTCCTTTTCTTCAGCAGTGATTTTAATAAAACCGTTTTCCTTTGTGAACTTAATACTGTTTGAAACTAAATTATGAATAATCATTTTAATCAATTGTTTATCAATAAGTATTCTGACTTTTTTATCTATAAGATTTTCTAACTTAATCTTTTTTTGTTCTGCTAGTAAAACCAAAGGATCAATTGCATTATCGACTTCCTGAAACAATGAGATAACTTCATTATTCAAGATAAAGCTGCCGGTTTGAAGTCTAGACCATTCAAGCAAATCGCTTAATAATTCAAATTGTTTCGACAGGGAATTACGAATCATATTAAAAAAATATTTCAATTCTTCTTTTGACAAGGTCTCAAAATCATTTACGATAACCTCTGAAAGTCCAAGCATACCTTGAAAAGGGCTGCGCAAATCATGTGCAATAATTGAAAAGAATTTATCTTTGGTTGCGTTAGAGGTTTTAAGTTCTTCAGAATATTTACTGAGTTGTTTTTCCGTTCGAATTTGTTCAATCTCTGCAAGTTTGCGTTCAGTAATATCTCTGTAGCTCCAAACCCTGCCTATTGGTTTCCCGTCAAGTAATTGCGGTCGTGAATACCTTTCAAAAAATCTTCCGTCCTTAAATTCAAGGACATCAAAACTTTCCTCTTCGGGGTGCAGTCTAATCTTATCGGCTTTTAAAAGAAATTTTTTGGGATTAATGATTTGGTCTAAAATATGACCTGAAGTTTGTTTATCAATAGGTTTTGAAAGAGTAACATCCGGAATTCGCCATATATCCGTAAACTTTTTATTGAAATCTGTAATTCTTCCTGAATTATCGGTTACAACGATACCGTCGGCAGTAGATTCTAAAGTTGCTCTTAACAAGGAATAGTTTTGAATTCTTTTTTGTTCAATTTGATTTTGTTTATTAATATCTTTGATTACAATAAGGATTGCCGGTTTGTCAAGGTAGGATACGGAACTTGCAGAGACCTCCGCATTGATAACGGATCCGTTTAAATGCAGAAAATCTTCTTCAATAAACGGGACTTGGTTGCCATCGTCAATTAAGCTTTTAATCCTGCTTTCAGCAAAATCTTTAAAGTCAGAATGAATCCTGTCCAATAATAATGTCCCGATTAGCTCATCCTCGCGTTGTGCTCCGAATAGCTTCATCGCTTCTTTATTAACAAGAACAAGTTTATGATCCTGAAGGATTATAATTGGTATGGGTACAGAATTGATTGTTTCCCTATTCATTCATCTATTATAAGCTATTTTTTTAGATCGGATAATAATACAAATAAACTCTCACTCTAACTTAGAAAATTGATTATTAAACTGCAAAAAATTTTATAAAATATAGTTATCAAATTAGGGAATAATTAGCATATTAAACATAAAATCCGCTTATCAATGAACAATGATAAGCGGATAATTAAATTTTTCTATAAATATTTATATTTTAAAGGTTAAGAACCTTTCTCTAGGCGTCATTGATATACCGCATCTCTTAGGAGCCTGTGAATCGTAAGTATTTCCGCAAGTTGGGCAAACCATATATAAGCTTGATAGTTCATTCTCTTTTCCCGAATTAAATTTTTCAAGTGCATTTTCGTACATTGCCTTGTGTTTCTTTTCAGTTTGGAATGCATAATTGAAAGAAATCATAGCGATATTTACTCCTTCATCATTTGCAGCTTTTATAAAATCCGGATACATTGTAGCCACTTCGTAAGATTCTCCTTTAACTGCGTCTTCCAAATTTTCTTTGGTTGATTTTACTTCAAACTTAGGGATAACTTTATCCATTTTTTCTCCAAGCTGCTCTAATACAGCACGGTGATTGTTTGCATGTATATTCTCAGATTTAGATGCTGCTTCAAACAGCAAAGCAATTTTTGTTAATCCTTCTTTTTTTGCTTTTTTTGAATATGCCGCATATTTAGCGCTTGCAGTTGTCTCTCCCGTAATTGCTGCTTTTATGTTTTGAATTGTTGCTGAGTTTGATAATTTACCCGCACCAAAATTAAATTGCGAGATTAAAAAAATCGTTATCAGGCTTGAAATAAATGTTTTGAATTTCATTTTTATTCTCCTATGAATTTATAAATAATTTTTACACAGTTAAAATAAACAGCCTTTCTAAAGCAACAGTTAAAGATTTCTTAAAAATTGCTTAAAATTATTGTCAAGGATTTAAGAAGAATTATTTACGGAAAAATAATCTGAAATGAAGTTCCTTCGGATGGTTTACTTTTTACGTTAATTGATAAATTTTGTAAGTCAGCCAATCTTTTAACTATGGCTAGTCCAAGACCATTACCGGTTATTTCGGAATTTCTTGAGCTATCGGCTCTATAAAACCTGTCGAAAATCTTATCGATATGTTCCTGATGAATCCCCATCCCGTAATCCTTTATCTCTAATGCAACTTTATCATTCATTCGCATGATTATTATATCAATTTGTTTACCCTCAGAAGAATATTTAACTGAATTTGAGATAAGATTTTCCAATATTATTTCTAGCATTGAATAATCTGCTAAGACTGAAACAGCTTCAGTCTGATTATAATTTATTAAGATTTTTTTCTCTTCGATTAATGGGTTCAGTCTTTCCAGTACAGGATTTAAAACTTCAATTAAGTTTATCTCCTT
Organism: Bacteroidota bacterium; assembly: GCA_021796135.1. The sequence goes on along the minus strand of JAJYOQ010000008.1, from coordinate 2,287 downwards.
TATTAAAGTTGTTACTTTCCCGCTTTCATATCGGGCAAGAATCAGAAGTTGATCAATAATAGCAGTCATGCGATCTACTTCGCTTATACAATAATTGATTTTATTCTCATATTGCTCAACCGCACGGGGTTTTCTAATCAAAACTTCTAATGTTCCTTTTATAATTGACAGTGGAGTACGTAATTCATGAGAGGCATCTGAGGTAAATTGTTTTTCGCGAAGTACGGCATCTTCTAACCGGTCTAAAAGTTGATTAATGGTCAAGGTTAATTTATAAATTTCATCTTTGTGGATCGGCAATTCAATCCTTTCGTCAAGATTTTCTCTGGTTATTCTTTCTGCCGTTACAATTACTTTATTAATTGGTGAAATGCTCTTTCCGGCTATAAACCTGGTAATATAAAATAATACGAAAAGTACCGACCAGTATGTTGTCAACAGTATAATAAATAAATTAAGAAGAACTATAGCAGATTCTTCCAAAGGCATTGCGACTGAGATATATCCTAATGTAGTTCCCGTCGGATTTTTAATGGGAATCTGGACCTGCCTAATAGCCGATCCGGAAAGTGAGGAATTAAAATAAGTCTGCTGTTTAAAATTCGGGTTAAAGTTCAATTTGCCGTTCAATAAATTACCAGTTCTCTTAACTAGTTGTCCCTTGGCATCTACAATTTGAATAAAAATTGGGTTGACTTCTATCCGTCCGTGCTCCCTCTCATTCCATTCAAAAGTATTTGCAATAATAAATTGGTCGTTTAATACTACGAGGTTTCTTTCTACTTCATTTGATTCGGCGTCAAGATCTTCATCCATATGCCGGTACGCAGTTTCTCGGACAGAAAAGTATATAATAAAAAACAGTATAGCTATCAAAACACCTGTTGCGGTCAAATAATAGATTGTGATCCGGTTCCGCAGATTAAGCTGCATTATTCCTCTCGTGCCACATAACCAACTCCTCTGATTGTATGAATAAAACTTTTTCCGCTTCCGTCATCTAATTTTTTTCGGAGAAAATTAATATACACATCAATAACTGATGTGTCGGAATCAAAATGCATATCCCAAACATGCTCAATAATTCTGGTTCGAGTGCAAACTTTACCTTTATTTCTAATAAGGTACTCAAGCAAAGAGAATTCTTTCTGCGTTAAAGAAACTTCTTTTAAGTCCAAAGATACCAGGTGGGTTTCCAGGTTCATTTCTACTTTACCCAATTTCAATATATTTTGTTCTCCCTCTTTTGTTCTAAGTTGAACTCTAATTCTAGCTAGTAATTCTTCAAACTTAAATGGTTTTTTAATATAATCATTTGCACCGGCTTCGAGTCCAAATACAATATCAGATACAGCATCCTTTGCAGTTAAAAAAATAATTGGTATAAATGGATTTGATTTTCTGATTTGACGGCATACTTCAATCCCGCTGATTCCGGGAATCATCCAATCGAGCAAGATTAAATCATAATCGTTTACGGTACTAAGCTCAAGTCCTTTATTACCATCGGGAGCTAAATCAACCGCAAAGGATTCTTCTTCCAAACCATCTTTTAGAAAATTTGAAATTCCCTTTTCGTCTTCTACTATTAGAATTCTCATTTAATGAATATTCATTGTTTAATCTGTTTTATTTTCCGTTGAAGCGGAATTATTTTCAAGCTCAATAGAATTTAGTGAATTTCCCAAATTAAATTGAACTCCGGCTGCATGCTTAAACACAAGCTCCCCGCCGAAATATCCTGTTCTTGCAATTGAGACAACGCCGATGAAAAATAATATCAATACTGCCCATTTAAAAGCACCTTCATATTTTCTGATCATTATAAAACCGATTCTTAGGACAGAAGTTATTGCCATAATCCAAAGCGAAATCAATGCCGCATCTTGATGAGATTCGATAGCGTTTTTAAGCGGACCTGCTTCGGTTAGTCCGTCTCCGGCAATATTCCCGCTGATGTATGCGGCTATTACTCCCAGTGTTCCGAAAATTAGTAAATATAATCCTGCTTTCCCAAAAAAATCTTTCTTAAATATAACGTTTATTAAATCTGCCAGGAAACCGAATATTAACAAAGCAATAGGAAAGTGCACGATCATAGGATGGATATGTGAAGTGTCAAACATTTTATTCTCCTTAATTTTTATTTCTAAAAATATAAATCAAAGATTAAATAGAGCTAAGAAGAATCTTAAAATTTCCTTAAAAAAAACTAACTGATCTTTAATCAGAAATTATATTTAGTGCATTATTGATTATTTATATTAGTCAAGGCGGGATTAATTAT
>JAJYOQ010000202.1 GCA_021796135.1 Bacteroidota bacterium | reverse complement strand
TTCAGCAGTTATTTCGTTTGACATTCCAACTCAGGGAAAATTTGAGTCTTGCACAAGCAAAAGTTGCGGTTGGCAAAGATGGGATGCTGTTGACAATGAAGGTAAACGGGAATACATTGAGATTAAACTTTCCGATACCGGTTGCGGTATTGCAAAGGAGGATTTGGCAAGAATCTTTGAACCGTTCTTTAGTACAAAGGGACAGAAAGGAACAGGGCTCGGGCTTTCGGTTATTTGGGGGATTATCGATAACCATAATGGTACAATCAGTGTTGAGAGTATTATAAACAAAGGAACTACTTTTACAATTCATCTTCCCCTAAGACAGGCAAGGTAAATATGAATAAGCAGTTTGACATATTGGTAATTGATGACGAGCAGGTAATAATCGACGCGGTAAATAAAATCTGCTCTGCCGAAGGATTTAAAGTCGACACATCGATTGATGCAAAAGACGCTCTGGAAAAATTATCAAAATACTCTTACAAGATTTTCGTCTGCGATATAATGATGCCTGATTTTGACGGCTTTGAATTCCTTGATGAGATTATGCGAAGGAAAATTACGTCGCCCGTAATTATGACTACCGGTTATTCGACCGTTGAAAATGCGGTAATGTCCTTATACAAAGGCGCAATTGATTTTATCCCAAAGCCATTTACCGCCGATGAGATTTTAAATTCGATTATCCGCGCTATGAAGTATTCGGAAGTTCAAAAAATGCTCTTAGCTTCGCACATCCAGGAAGACGATGCGACTATAATATACGTTCCCTGTCCGGCAAAATATTATAGACTTGGTTATTCAAGCTGGGCAGAAGAAGAGAACGCAGGTTCAATTCTAATCGGTGTAACAGATTTATTTTTGAAAACAATAGAAGGCGTTGAAGAAATAGAATTCCAAAAAATTGACGAGGAAATTATTCAAGGAAACCAATGTGCTTCGATAAAATCAAAAGACGGATTAGCCCACAATGTTTTATCACCGGTTACCGGTAGAATAATCGAAAGAAACGAAGAAGTTTTAAAGGATGTAAGTATTTTAGAAAAGGACCCATACTTTAATGGATGGTTTTACAGGATAATTCCATCCGAAAGTGAGTACGAGCTGAAGCATTTAATTCCCTGCAGCTCGGATAGACTTTAGAATTTTTAATAACAGGCGAAAGCCGGAATAAAATTTAACTACAGGAGATAAATATGCCACTATTAATTATTGCAGTAATACTGTTCGTAATTGCTGACGTCTTAATCAGACAAATCAGCAAAACTATTCGCGAGCAAAAAGAAAGAAAAGATCGCGAAGCGGCATTAGCCGTAAGTTTAAACCTGGATTTTACCAGAGAATCAAAAACTTTGAAGAGAGTCGAAGTTGAAAACCCGAAAGCAAAAATTCTTTGCGTGGATGACGAACCTGTAATTCTCGATAGCTTTAGAAAAATCTTAGTGTTGGACGGATATTGTGTTGATACGGTCGAGACTGGCCAGGAGGCGCTAGGACTTATTCAGTCGCGTCATTATGATTTTGTTTTTACAGATTTAAAGATGCCCCAAATGGACGGAGTCGAAGTAACAAAGGCAGTAAAATATCTTCGCCCTGATATAGACGTCGTAATCATTACCGGTTTTGCAACAGTAGAAACCGCTGTTGAGTGTATGAAATATGGAGCAATGGATTATGTTCAAAAGCCTTTCACTGAAGACGAGCTCCTTGGATTTGTAAAAAAGATTTTGATAATGAGACAGGATAGAATTCAGAAGCAGTTAAAACCAAAAGTGCACATTACCCATCTCGCCGAATCGAAACACTTTAAGACTTACGAATTTGCAATACCGGGCGGAGTATTTATTTCACCGGGACATTGCTGGGCAAGCATGGAACAAGACGGTGCAGTCAAAGTGGGCATTGATGATTTTGCAAAAAAACTCATCGGTAAAATTGATGCCATTGATTTCCCCAATCTTGGTATGATGGTAAAATTGGGGCAGCCATTGTTTACGATAAAGCAAGGGACGCGATCCGTGACTTTTAATTCACCTATAACAGGAAAAGTTACAAAAATTAACTCGCCGTTGAAGAATGAAATTGAGTCGCTTGATATTACACCTTATGATTCAAACTGGATTTGCATTCTTGATGCGGATAACCTTGATACAGAGATTAAAAATCTAAAAATAGGAAAGACTGCCGTTACCTATTACCAGGAGGACATTGACCGATTGATAGGAATTAGGAAAAAAGCCGGAGCAAGCACAGCTAAAGGTTATGATGAACTGCAGGAAGGCGAATTTGAAAAGTTAAACGATACTGATTTTTATTCTATGGTAAGCGAGTTCTTTAAGAAATAAACTGTAAAAGATCTAAAAATTTAACATGGGGATTATAAACCATCGTCATTCGACGATGGTTTTTTTATTTACATTAAACTCAACTTTCAATAATTTATAACCGTCAAATAAAAATATAAAATGGAAACATCATTAAGAGATAGAACTGAAATTTTCCGCGGCGATATTACAAAGCTTAAAGTAGATGCAATTGTAAATGCGGCGAACTCAAGTCTGCTTGGCGGCGGCGGAGTAGACGGCGCAATTCACAATGCAGCCGGACCGGAGCTTCTTGAACATTGCAGAAAGCTTAACGGATGTCCCACCGGTGAAGCGAAAATAACTCCCGGCTTTAAGCTTCCCGCTAAATTTGTAATCCACACAGTTGGCCCAATTTGGCGCGGCGGAATTCAAAATGAAGCAAAACTTTTAGCAAGTTGTTACAAGAATTCGCTTAACCTTGCGATTGAAAATGGAATTAAAACAATCGCCTTTCCAGCCATCAGTACGGGAATTTACGGCTACCCTCTTAATGATGCGGCAAAAATTGCAGTTGATGTAACAATAAAATTTCTAGAGAATAATTCTTTTATAGAAAAAGTAATTTTTGTCTGTTTTGATGAAAAGACTTATCAGGTTTATCAAAAATTAATTACTTCCCATCAGTTTCAATAGTAAATGGTAATTTAATTTTATCCCACTTCATATAAACAACGGCTGAATTCGGTTTACCGTTTGCAGTTACATTCATATTTTCAAAAGTATAAGTAAGCCATTCGTGATACGTTGATTGCTGCGGCATAACAGGTAAACGCAGCGCATCTTCAGCTTCATTATAAGTAAATGCGCCCCACTGGTCGGCTACTTTGTTGAAGATAATTGTCCAGGTCTTTGTCGTAGGAATAATAAAAAAGCCATAGGAACCTGCGGGCAATTTCTTGCCATTTATACTGACATCTGTTGAGAAAGTAATCTTTGTTGCTTCATTTGCACCTGCGCGCCAGACCTTGCTGTAAGGTACTAATCCGCCCCAAATTTTCCTTCCTTTAACACCGGGACGGCTATAAGAAATCGTCACATCGGTTAATCCTATTGTTCCTTCAATTGAAGCTTTCGGGCTAACTCTTACTACTTTATTCCAGCCTGGGACTTTTGATTCCTTCTGATTATTCTTTTTCATTTGCTGTGCATTTATTGAGATACTTGAAGCTAACAACACTCCAATTATCAAAAAGGAAATACGGTACTTCAAAATTTGGCTATACATATTCTTCTCCGTTATTCTAAATAATAATTATACTGAGTTAATATAAATGAAAATTTCTTACGTTTAATAAGACTAATGATTAAATGATTTTTCTTAGGACTTCCGTCACTTTATCAATTTCTTCTTTTATGTTGTAAAAATGTGGCGAAAACCTGATATATCCTTCCCGGACTGCACAGTGGATGTTCAGTGCTGATAGTTCGTCATATACTTTTTGAGAATCTTTATGCTTGAAGGAGACGATTCCGGAAAGATTTTCTTTTGAACAATTCTTTAGAATAGGGCTTAGACCAATTGATTGAAGCTGTTTAATCAAATATTCTGAATTTTCTAAGACTAATTCTTCAATCTTATCATGACCAAATTCCTTAAAAAATTTCAACGAAGTGTTAAGAACATAAATTCCGATGGAGTTTAATGTACCTCCTTGAAAACAATCTGCAGATTTTTTTAATTTCAAATCGTAGTGAAGAAGATTCCACGCATCTTCGACAGAAAGCCAGCCGATAAATTTTGGCTCCACTTTTTGCTGAAGCTCTTCGGAAATATAAATCATTCCAAGCCCTTGCAAACCAAGCATCCATTTTTGACTTCCCGAGGAAAGAAAATCGACATTATTTTTTTTTACATCCAGCTTTAAAGCGCCTAACCCCTGAATTGCATCAACAGAAAAAATGATCCCTCTTTCCTTACAAACTTTACCGATCTTTTCAAGGTCAACTCTGTAGCCGGTTAGAAACTGCACATAGCTAATTGAAACCAATCTTGTCGCCGGTTTTATATTATCAATTATATCTTCGGCAGAAACAATTCCGTCATGCGATTTGACAAAATCAATTTCAACGCTTTTTTCTTTTAGATTTAAGAATGGATAAACATTTGCGGGAAACTCAAGATCATTAAGTAAAACTCTATCGCCTTTTTTCCATTTTACACCTTGAGCAATGATATTTATTCCTGTACTTGTGTTATCAACAAAAGCAATCCTATCAGGCACTGTATTAATCATCAAAGCAAGATTGCTTTTGCTTTCTTTAATGACGGCTTGAAGACCTAAAAATTCATCAATGTTAGTTTCGCTTTTTTCATAGAGGACTTTTGTTATTGTGTTTAGTACCCTTTTAGACATAGGTCCAGTTGATGCATGGTTAAAATAAATCTTTCCGTTTTTAAGGTAAGGAAATTCCGCTCGAACTTCTTCAATATTCATTTTGATAATCTCTCTTTAAAAATTCTTGTATACAAAATTTAATAAGCTTCTTAATGTAGAATCAAGTAAATATGTAAGAAATTCAAAATAAATTTTTGATTTAAATAAGTAAAAATTAAGACTAAAATATTTGAGACTATCAATATGAACTCAACTACTATCCATTTGTTTTGTCTCTCTTTTAAAAAAGAGTTAATTTTAAAAGTGAAAAGAGTTTTAAGAATTACCTTGGGCAGTGAAAGACTTCAATAAATTTCATGAAAATTTGTTGTTTGTTTTTATAAATATTCTAAAACGAAAGAAGGAACATCATGAAATATCCTAAACCACCAAAACCGAACAAGTTAAAGCCGGTTGATTTGAGATGGCGCTGCAACCCGGATATTTTTTCGTTTGATTCAACAAGCGATATTGAACCGATTGAAGGGATATTGGGACAAGAGCGCGCACTTAAAGCAATTAAGCTCGGTGTTGATTTAAGAGGACCTGGTTATAATATTTTTATTGCCGGACTTTCAGGCACAGGAAAAGCTACCACCGTAAAAAAAATGCTGGAGGCAATCAGCGACAACTGCCCCCCATTATACGATTTTGCTTACGTGAATAATTTTAAGGATGAAGACCGGCCCATTCTACTTACCTTTCCGATAGGTAAAGCTAAAATTTTCAAACAGGATTTTGCATCTGCAATAGACTTACTAAAAATTCAGATACCTCAAGTTCTTGATAATGACTCATATCTAAGCAGACGTCAACAGATTATCAGTAATTACAACGAAAAAGAACAAGTTATGATGACTGCTTTTGATGAAAAACTTAGAAAAGAAAATTTTTCACTGGGACAAGTAAAAGTAGGCGAGACTGCAAGACCGGATATCTTCCCAATCATTGATCAAAAACCAACACCAATCTATCAACTTGACGAATTTGTTAAACAAGGAAAATTCACAGAGCCAGCTGCCAAGGAATTTATTAAAAAATACAATATCCACCAGCAAGAGCTCCATAGTTTATTTAAGAAAAGTATAACACTAAGTCAGGAATTTCAGGGTAAGCTTAGCGAGCTTGAACAGGAAACCGTTGAAGTAGTTGTTAAAGGAGTTATCGAAAATCTTAAAGAAAAATATTCAGATGAAAAAGTTATTGACTACCTAACTCAAGCTGAAGAAAATATTCTTGCGAGCATTCAAGTATTCAAGGGAGTAAAACCTCAAGGAGAAGAAACTCCGGAAGGATTTCAAATTGATTATTTCAAAGAATATGATATAAACATCATCTTAGACAATAGTGAAACTAAGAGTTGCCCAGTTGTAATAGAGACCTCTCCGAGTTATGTTAATCTTTTTGGAGCCATAGAAAAAATATCTGACGGACGAGGAGGTTGGTATAGTGACTTTACAAAAATTAAATCTGGCTCTATGCTTCGCGCTAACGGCGGTTATCTTGTTTTAAATGTTAAACACCTTTTTGAAGAACCGGGAGTCTGGCGCACCTTAAAAAGAATTTTAACTTATAGGAAATTAGAGATTCAAGATTTACACAATTACTTTCAGATTGCACCATCCGTTCTTAAACCGGAACCAATTGAAATCGATACAAAAGTAATTTTGATAGGCAACGATAACATCTATTCCATACTTGCAAATTATGAAGATGATTTCAAAAAGATATTTAAAGTAAAGGCTGACTTCGATTACGAAATAAAACGCACTGATGAAGTGCTTGTTCAGTATGCTCGTGTAATTAAAAAATTAATCGCCGAGGAGAATCTTCATGAGTTTGATAAAACTGCGATTGCATATTTGATTGAGCTTGGAGCAAAATATGCAGGGCAAAAAAGTAAGTTAACAACAAGATTTTCTAAAATTGCCGATTTAGCCAGGGAAGCAAATTTTTGGGCAACAGACGACGGTTTCGATGTCGTAAATGCAGACCACGTGCGTAAAGCTTACAACCTTGGTAAAGAAAGACATGGCATGCTAGAATCAAAAATTAATGACATGATTGAAGAAGGCACAGTCTTGATTGACACCGAAGGTGAGCGAGTAGGACAAATAAACGGGTTAGCAGTTTACGATGCAGATTTTTATTCTTTCGGAAGACCGACAAGAATAACTGCAACTGTTTCGCTTGGCAGCGGAAGCATAATTAATGTCGAACGCGAAGCCGGAATGAGTGGAAGGCACTACAACAAAGGAGTTTTAATTATATCGGGATATTTTAAAGAGACATTCGGACAAAACTTACCATTATCTTTTAACGCAAATTTAGTGTTCGAGCAATCATACGGAACGGTGGATGGCGATAGCGCATCATGCGCAGAAATTTTTGCTCTACTATCTACATTATCAGGGTTACCGCTTAAACAATCAATTGCAGTAACCGGCTCTTTAAATCAAAAAGGAGACGTTCAACCAATAGGAGGGGTTAACGAAAAAGTTGAAGGCTTCTATGATGTTTGTAAAGCGCGCGG
>JAJYOQ010000201.1 GCA_021796135.1 Bacteroidota bacterium | reverse complement strand
TAAAAGACCATTGGAAAGTAACACCTTTCTTTAGAAGCCACCATTTTAAGTAGTCAAGCGCTCTTCTTGAGAATGAAATTAATTCCGGGTCAGTTTCATAAGCAACCAAGTCAATAAATTCCATACCATTTCTATTTTCAACCAAGTGTTCAATCAAGGCACAAGTTAATATTGCTGTTCCACAACCAGGGTCTAATATTCTAATTGAGTTTTGTTTAAAGTCGCAATAAGAAGCCATTAATTTGGCAACAGAAAGTGGAGTAAAAAACTGTCCGTTGTCCTTTTTATGTTTTGTTGTTACTTTTTTAGTATAATAAACACCGAGCCTATCGGCGTATGCGCTTGGTAGTTCATTATCAAAGGGGTCAATATATAATTCATCTATCATAGGATTCGAAATTAACAAAAATATAATTCTTTAATTTAAGTTTTTGAGTCAATAAATTTAGAAGCTTCTAAATGCTTGACAGCACTAATGTAAATATCTGTTTCAATAATTATAATTGAACTTTTAGCTACTGACATAGAATGTGTTAAGAATCCGTTATTAATATTGTGCATAATTAATAATTGATTACATCAGATAAAAGTACCAAATTATGAAAATGCATAACAGAATAATGTTTAACTTAATTTTAATAAATTTAAACAAATTTTCTTTACAAATCATCAAATAGTGAGTTTATTTTCTGAGCGCAAGAAATGAATTTGCCAAAAATAAATTCCCTAAAAATTAGATATCCTAATCCAGAATTATCCAAACAAATTTCCTAAGAAAACATTTACAGCAGTACTGCGAATACTTAAATAGTAATAATGCTGATAACAAAAATAAAAATTCTAAACTTAGCTCTTAATTAAATTATAAATTTCATTAGCAATTACAAATTCGTATAAGTTTTTTTCATGTCGAGAGAAATTTTACTCATCCGATTATGCCTAAGTATTCAAATGGTAATATGTTGCCGTCGAAATAGCGGTATAGGACTTTGCCCTGGATGCGGTAGCGTTCTATGATGCTGTTGGCGGAGCTGCCAAATTGGTGAATTTGGTCTAAGTACCAAGAGTAGGGATAAAGTTTTACGGAGTAGTCGAACCAGTCGGCAATGGTCCAGGTGGCGTATTTTTTATTTTTAAGAAAATATTTTACTGTCTGGTTAAGCCTTTTTTTGCTCCAGCCTTCCTCAAGTATGAGTTCCCAAAGTAATGAGAATTTTTCTTTTGGGTATTGAACGCCAAAACTTGTCTTAATTAGTACTTCAGCTTTGATGAAGTCTTCAGGCGTGGCTTTGCTGCCGATTAAATCTAATGCGTTAATCCCCTCCGGGTTCTCCAAATTGATTTTTGAGTTCTGCAAGGCGCTGTGCGGTTTCGACGGGATCGTATTGGTAGTTGAGTCTTGAGTAAAAATCTGTTTTGCCGGGTTTTTTATTTGCTGCATTTTTATCCTCCAATGGTTTGATGCTGCCGGTTTCGTCTAATGCGTTGATTAAGGTGTTAAGGTTTTTGAAGCCTTTTAGGGAAGCTTCCCGGTAAATTGTTTTGACTTTTGTGAAGCCGAATTTTTCAATTAGCTTTTCTGTTTCTTCTACTTCGGGAATCTTTGGGTTACGTCCGAAGGTTTCTATCCAAAGTTTTTGAATTCCGGGAGGACATTCTCTCTCTTTATTATCCTTATTATAATTATTAATATTATTCTCTGTTGTTATCGGTGTGTTATCGGTGTGTTATTTGTTTGTTGGACATTCTGGTAAACTGTGTAATTACATATCGTTATGCGTGTTGAGTGGTGTGATGATTCCGTGGTCAACATTGAAGCAGATTTGCATAGATTAAGAAATGTGCGAACCTGCTGAATTCCACAGTTACAATCATGTGCAAAATTTTTGTAGGAGGTAATAAATTCACCTTTTTTTATTTCAATTAGCTTACCATTAAACGGTAAAATGTTATCCTCGTAATTAGCACGGGATAAGACATAAATCCACATTTTTAGATGTAGCGAATTATCCCATATCCAATGGTCTTTTATTTTACGGTGCAAGGAGATCCAGCCGGAATTATTATTCATAAGGCGGCAAGCCGCAATGTTGAATGTTGAATTTTGAATTCTGAATGTAGAATTCGTCGCGGCAAAAGAATTTTTCCGATCGGCAGAAATGTTAAATCGATTTTTTTAACCATAATATGAATTCCACTTAATATTTATTTATACGGTTTTAGAAATAAAGCTAAGTGAGGTTTGTTTTTCATCCGGGCGAAGTTTCCGGTTGAAAACAAGCTCACCGTCTTCGGTGTAATATTCCATGTTGCCGGATTCCTGATTGTCGAGAAGGAAGCAAATCTTTGACTCTTCGCAGAAGCCCCGAGAAATCTCTTCAACAAGATTATTTTCCGAAAGCAGTAAGTCTTTTAATTCTTGAGACATATCCTTTCTCGTCTCAGTAAATTCTTCCTGCTTGGTGGCTCTAAGGCGTACAGCTTTATAGAGCCTGTCTTTCATTTCGATTAGTTCTTCTTCGGTGTAATTGGTCCGGATTTGCCTTTCCTCTTTTGCAATGGCAATGTCTTTAATGTTCATGACTTCCCTTTTGGTTTTAGTTTACGGAAAAATAGATTAACTGACCTAAGCCAAACCTTTATCTGGATAGAGGTAAGGCGGGAGATTAAATGGTCGTTTGGGACTGCGGTTTTATAATAAACAAAATGATTTTCAGCTTCTATGATTAAGAAGCTGCTGTCTGCGGAATATACTGATACTTTTGTCATTGCTTTACCTTGCGTCCTTTTCTGAATTTTACGGTTGCGGGGCAATCGGCAAAGTGAGTGATATGATGTCCGGGGTCGAAAGTGACTTCTATCCTTCCTATAAGTGCGGACTGCTCCTGAAAGGTTAGTGTATCGGCATTAACCGGGATGATCTTGCCGGTTTTTGTTTTAAGAAATACGATTTCTTTTTTGCATGATTTACAGATAGGCATAGTTTACACGTCCTTTACGGCAGCAATAAGGATCTCTGTTACATAAGTATAAAAGGGGATGTCAAGTGTGCGTGCCTTTATATGAAGTTTATTAATGATTTGCCGGTCTAATTTGAAATTAAAATTCATGGTGTTTTTCTTTTCTTTGGCATCCTGAATTTTATTTTGGTGTTTGGTTTGTGCGTGCATGGTTTTTCTCCTTGTTCCGCCTTAGGCGGATTATTGTTTGGTTAATGAAAGCTTGAAGAATTATTTTTTTTCTTTAAGCCTGCCTGCCGGTAGGCAAGCATAGGTTATATATTTTTTAAGAAACTCGAAGTAATCATCATAAGGATTAAAGTCCTATTATTATTGTTGGCGGACTATTATTTATACCTGCCTACCGGCAGGCAGGTTTATTCTGGACAATAAGCCTTGACAAACTTTCTTTAGGATCAAACTTCCCTGCCGAATATTTCTTTTCCAATGTACGTTCTATATAAGAATACAAATCAGGCACATAAACTTTTTCTTTTGTGAAGCCGTTTTCATAGTCATTAAATAATCTAATTTCATTATTAGCGATAAGATTTTGGATTTTATCGAAGCTCGTGTCGAGCATTTCGCGGGCTTTTTCTTTGCTGATTAAAAGTTTATTATTTGACATTGTTTATAAAACTAAATATATTTCATTTACTTAAATGGATAATTATTCTAATCAAATATAATAGATAAAATATCTATTGTCAAGAGATTTTATACATAAGGAAAGCTAATTATATATGCATATAGATAATAATTCGATTAGGGCGGCGATAATCCAGAAGTACGGTAGCCTCGGTGAGTGTGCGAAAGCGCTCGGAATAAAGCAGAACACACTAAGCGCGAACTTAAAAAAGATGACGCCAAATTTACTAGAAAGGTTAAGGGATGTGGGCGTGATAATAGGGACAATTGAAAATGCAACCGGCGATACTCAGATAGCCGGCGTAAGCGGGAGTGTAAGAGTCAATAACAAAGATGACCTTAAAGCATGGAAAAAACAAAATGAAATTGAATTGCTAAAGAAACAAAACGAAGCGTTAACGAAACAAATATCTTTAATGAAGGAGATAATAAAAAGCAAGGATGAGACAATAGCAGCGTTGACCAAAAAAAATAAATAATATAAAGATTAAAAGCGGAGAACTACTTTTTGCAGAAGGAACAGGGAGCAGCAGGAAATATTGACAAGTCAAGGGGTGACATACAAATCGCGGGCGTTAGTTGTAATAAAATAGAGATCAATTATTCTAAAGAGCGGGGAAAAGTTCAATCCACCGATCAAAGTAGAGGGAAAACAATTATGAATATTCTAAGCCATTTTTTCACATACTCGGTTTCAGTTGCTTCCGGAGCCGGGATTATGCTATTCGGAATATTAAACATGATAGATTTTTCTTTTAAGATCACTGAATATGAATTGAAAGAGTTTAGTTTTGCTTTCGATACAGAGGGCAGCATCATTTATATAGCTTTCGGTTTAGCGTTGATAGTCTGGGGAAGGTATGTAAAGAAATTTTCTTTACGGAAAACTAAGAAAGAGTATACTCTTTCGCAGAATTGATTGATAGGAGTAAGGGCAATTATGAATTATGAATTTTGAATTTTGAACCTGCCAACCGGCAGGCTGGTGTTGAATTTTGAATTAGCTGCAAAAGGAGTGCATGAATAATGAAATTGCCAGCCGGCAGGATGGTTTTGAATTAAACGTAAAATTTTAAGTACCAATATTTCAGGGTCGTGAGTTAGAGGGTGGAAAATACATTTCGGGTGAAGTCTTCCAAATATTAAAATATCCGGGTCAATAAAAAATTATTTATTTAATTAATAAAGGCGGGTAGAATTATGGCAAGTATATTTCAAAAAAATAACATGCTATGGATGCGCTATTATGACAAAAGACGGGGTTATACTATACCCGTGGCGCTAAAATTAAAAGACACGCGGGAGAATAGACGGAAGGCTAATGAAATTAAGCGGCAGTTTGAAGCGGAGCTGATTAACGGGAAGAATTTAAGACAGACAAACAATAGGACTGTTATAAAATTTAGCGACGGAGTTAAACTTTATTTAAGTATGAGAAGATTATCTGACGATACTTCAATAAGTTATAATTATGCAAAAGATCAATTTATAAATGCAGTGGGCGATTTTAAGGTAAACGAATATAATGAGGAAGATTATTTAAAATTAGTAGAATACTTAACAAATAAAAATCTGAGCCAAAACTCTCAATCAATTGTTATGAGGAGCCTAAATGTATTTTTTAATTTTTTCCTAAAGAAAAAATGGATTGAAGAAAATATAATCATAAGAATACCGGTTGAAGAAAAGCCGATTAAGATAATAAAAGAAAAAGAGCTGGAGCAGTTATTAAAATTCATAAAATCTAAAAATGTAAAAGCATATGGATTAATAAAATTCATGGCAATCACTGGAATAAGAAAAGGTACTGCCTTAAAGCTAGCCTGGGAAAATATAAGGCTCAAAGAAAAAATAATCGATATGCCAAACAAAAAAGGCAAGCGTAATTTTATATATCCAATTTCAAAAAAATTAGAAGAATTGATTTATGAAATAGGTGTTCAAAAAGAAGGACGAGTTTTTAATTATACAAAAGATGGATTGAAGTTTTGGTATAAGTACCAAGAGGTCCTATGGAAAGAAAAAAGATATGGTCTACATAATTTGAGAAAAACTTTTATTACCGGATTGATAGATAAAAATTATTCGTTATACGACGTAGCAGCTCTCGCGGATCATAGAGATATAGAAACGACAAGAAAATATTATACGAGATTGAATGCGGATAGGCTGAGAATGCAATTAGACAATGATGATAAAATGTTCTCGAAAAGTTCTCGAAATGGACACAAACCAAAAGCGATTAGAGAAAAAAAAGATTGCAAAACAGGCTAAATTAACAGAAAATAAATAAAACTTATGACTTCGGATCAAAAGGTTGAGGGTTCGAATCCTTCCGGGCGCACATGATAAAATGATTATAGGGCACTTCTAAAAACTTCAATATTCTCTGCGAACGTTGCGTATTTTTTGCGTTCTTTGCGTTAAATTTTTATAAAAGATAGTTTTTAGAAGTGCCCTATCGTATATTATCATTTTATAAAAGGTAATATACAATTCCCTGTTTTTGGTATCACAATATTATACCGTTTTATACAATTCTCTCCTTCTTTTTTCATTCTCGAGTCTTTCACTCCATAAACAATAAGCGGGATTGATCATGATAATCGTTCAATTGTAAAAAATAATTTTCATCTTGAAAACTTTCCTTTCAAAAATTGAAAAACTTCAAAGAAATTAATATTTGAATTTTGTACAAAACACGTTTTAGTTAAAAAATAAACTTCAAAAACAATGAAGTGAAATATAAAAATTATTATTATATTGAATCAGTTTCTCACGATTCTAATGATTATGCAGTTAATAGCGATTATTCTAAAATAATAAATGCAGAAAAAAAGATTTTCCTCTTTCAGAGAAATAATGCAGGCAATGGGTCTTGTTTTTGGAGACATTGGTACAAGTCCTATCTATACTCTTACGGTAATATTTACATTAACAATACCAACGCAGGAAAACCTTTTAGGCGTTTTATCGCTTTTATTCTGGACTCTTATAATGCTTGTAACTGTTGAGTACGCTTGGCTTGCAATGAGCCTAAGTATAAAAGGCGAAGGTGGGATAATAGTTCTTAAGGAAATATTAACGGGCAGTGTAAAGACGGGAAGAAAAGCTGCCTTTGCAACTTTCCTGGGATTTGTAGGAGTTTCATTGCTGATGGGTGACGGCGTTATTACTCCAGCCATAAGTATTCTTTCTTCAGTGGAGGGCTTGAAGCTTATCCCAGGACTCGAACATATAAGGTGTCGGTTACATTCGGTCCAACAATGATAATATGGTTTCTTGCGTTATTATTATCCGGTGCCTATTACATTGCAGATATGCCGGGAATATTAAGAGCAATAAATCCGTATTATGCAATGGAATTTATGGTGAACAACGGTATAACTGGATTTTTTGTCTTATTAGAAATTTATTAAACGATACAGAAGATAATCACACTAGAAAATATTTTTATAATTGATACTACAATGTAATTGGAATCAGTTTTAAGTAGGAATGCTTTAAAACAAGAAGTGCGAAAACACGGTAATTTTCGCACACTGGAGTGGGCAGAGAGGGAATTGAACCCCCGACACAAGGATTTTCAGTCCTTTGCTCTACCGACTGAGCTATCTGCCCAAAATTTGGAGATCAAAAATAGAGATTTTT
>JAJYOQ010000200.1 GCA_021796135.1 Bacteroidota bacterium | reverse complement strand
CATTTTAGTAGTATGCCTTAATATACGCATACGCTCTTTCAAACAATGCTTGGTCTTTGTGAAGCTTGTATTTTAGCAATGCTTTGCGAAGGGATTTTTGGACTTCGCGTTCGCCGGAGGTGGTTGTCTGCCAGCCGGGGAAGCGTACTACTTTTACTATGGCATCAATGTCATTTACTATTCTTTCAACTACTGCCGGTGTCTGATCTGTTTTGAGTTCCAGAAATAAATCCGTTAATGCTGTCTTTGCTGATTTCTGCTCTATTTGATTTAATATTTCTTTTTCTGCTTGCACGGTTTCTTTTGCTATCTTACATAACTCCTTAACGAATTCTATGCTTGTGATTAAACCTTGTTCCGCTTTATCACGTAATTCTTGTAATCTTTCGCTTAGTTCTTTAAATGCAGGATTGCCGGAATGTTTCTTAAATCTTTTAATGAGTTCGTTTTCTAAGTTTTTAATTTTCTTAGGATCCGGATTATTGAAAATATCGTCTATTACGTCAGCATCGAGAACAAACTCTTCCATGTTATCTACGATGCCTTTAACGTGAATGTTCTCATGAATGAGTTTTGTTGTTTGTGCCCCAAGTGAATGCCAAAGCAGCTTTCCAATATTATCAACAGCGGGTTGAACAGATTGATAGACTTGTGTTAGCCAACGATAATCTTTCTCGAATTTATCCAATATTCTGTCGGGTGAAATTGATTCCCAAAGCTTAGATAGATAGGAATAATCTTTAGCAAATGCATCGCGCTTATCATCAGTGTTAATGCAATTTTGAGCTGCTTCCAATCCTTCGAAGCCTTCAATTGTTCTATCAACACCATCAAAATGTTTGAGGCATTTTTCCATTACTTGAGGAAGTTTGTCCTTTAACACTTGAAGATTGGTGATAACTTTCTTTACGCTTTCATCATCAAATTGAAGTGCTTCGGCAGCATCATCGAAAATACCGAAGTAATCAACTACTCTACCAAATTCCTTGTTTGGATATAATCGGTTTGTCCTGCAAATAGCTTGCAGGAGTGTATGATCTTTTAATGACTTATCAAGATATATGGTTTGTAAAATAGGTGAATCAAATCCGGTTAACAATTTTGCAGTGACAATAAGAAATTTTAAAGGAGAATCTTTATCGTTAAACTGCTCGATAACTTTATCCTGCTGGTCTTTATCCATGCCCCATTTTTGTTTGAATTCAAAATCATCATTAGCATTTGTAGAGATTACAACTCTGCTGCATTCCGGATTTAACTGCTTATCAAGTTCTTCTTTGTATTGCACACATGCAAAGCGATCTGGTGTAACTATCATTGCTTTGAAGCCGTGAGGATTAACCTTTTCATTAAAATGTGTTACAATATCGTTTACAATTTTTTTAATTCTTTCAGGAGATTTGAGGAAAGTAGCCATTTTTGCGGCTCTTCTGCTTAATGCATCTGCTTCATCATCTGAAAGTGCGGATTCCTCTTTTAATTCTTTAAATAACTTATCGATAGTTTCTTTATCAACATGAATATCTACAAGGCGCGGTTCAAAATGCAGAGGTAAGGTTGCTCTGTCCCGGATAGAATCCTGGAAGGTATATCTTGAAAGATAACCTCCGTCATCTTGCTCAGCGCCAAATGCCCAAAAAGTATTTTTATCCGCTTTGTTTACCGGCGTACCGGTTAAACCAAACAGAAATGCGTTTGGCAATGCAGCACGCATTTTTCTTCCTAAATCGCCTTCTTGCGTTCTGTGGGCTTCATCGACCATGACAATAATGTTAGAACGAGTATTCATATCGGGATAAGCTTCTCGGAATTTGTGAATCATAGTAATAATGATTTTCCGAGTGTCTTTCTCTAAAAGATCGTGAAGCTCTTTTATGCTGTCGGTTGTTACTACATTTGAAACTTCCGAGGCATTAAATGTACCGGTAATTTGTGTATCGAGGTCAGTTCTATCAACAAGAATTATAACAGTCGGACTTTTTAGCTCAGGCATTCGTCTGAGCTTTTGAGCAGCAAACACCATTAACAAAGATTTACCGGAACCTTGAAAGTGCCAGATTAATCCTTTTTTAATGATACCATTTTTAACGCGTTCGACAATTAAGTTTGCACCTTGATACTGCTGATAACGACAGATGATTTTTATTCTTCGCTTCTTTTTATCGGATGCAAAAATTGAAAAGTTTTCGAGTATGTCTAATAACCGCGCCGGCTTTAACAGATCAGACAATTCTTTACCTATTTCACCAAGACCGAGCTTTTTTGTAATTGAGTCTTCATCAGATTCCAGGCGCCAGGGGGACCAATACTCAAGAGCGCAGCGAACAGAGCCGTAAAATAATTCTTTACCTTCAGTGGCAAAAGAAAGAATGTTTGGTACAAATAACTGAGGGACAGAATTTTCATAGATATTATGAATTTCATGAGCGCCGTCCAGCCAGCTTACAGATGGGCGTATAAGTGTCTTAGCCTCACCTATTACAACAGGCATACCGTTAATTAAAAGCGCAATGTCAGGTATCTTAGTTTCTCTTGCGTGAACGCGAAACTGATTTGTAGCGATGAAAGAATTATTACTAAGAGTGGCAAAGTCAATAAGTCTAACGGGTACGTGACGATTATTTTCTCCAAACGGCATTGTCTTTTCCCCGGTAAGCCATTTTGAGAATTCTTCATTAGCTTTTACAAGTCCGGTTTGATTTACAGAAATTAAAATTGCTCTAAGCTTGTAAATAACTTCATCGGCTCTTTCAGGCTTTTGTTTTATCTCCGGGTTAATGCGAATAAGTGCATCCCTTAATTCACTCTCAACGAGAACTTCATTAATACCCCGTTCTAATTCATCCGGAGATTTATAAAACCAATTACCGATATATGTTTGCTTTGCATCAGAAATACGATGTGCATTAAGATTTAAACCAGTTAGTTGGTGGATGATATAATTTTCTACGCTATTTAGTTCGTTGAAAGACATCTATTTAAATATTATGGATTAGAAAATATTTTATTAACTCACCTTACGCAGAAGATATTGATAATTGTTAATTTTGTGATAGAAAATTTACGAGGTGGTCAATGGATAAGCAACTATTGGAAACGTATTCAGATTACTTATTGAGTTCATTTTCCTATACGACAGCAACGGGTTTGTCTATGTTGGCAGAAGGAGAAATAAGTCACGATAAGGTGACGCGATTTTTAAGTTCAGAGGATTTTACATCAGCAAAGTTATGGGAATTGACAAAGCCAATTGTAAAAGAGATTTCAAGTAAAGATGGAGTAATAATAATAGATGATTCTATAGAGGAAAAGCCAAGTACCGATGAGAATGAAATTGTCAATTGGCATTATGACCATAGTAAAGGAAGATCAGTAAAGGGAATAAATATTATATCAGCACTATATTATAGTAAAGGAGTAAGAGTCCCGGTAGTTTATGATATAGTTAGGAAGACAAAAACAGTAACAGATAAAAAAACGGGAAAGGAAAAAAGAGTAAGTGAAAAGACAAAAAACGAACAATGTCTTGAAATGTTAAAGGTTTGTGTAAAAAATAATATAAGATTCAAATATGTGTTAAATGATGTATGGTATGCCTCCAGTGAGAATATGATGTATGTAAAAACAGAGTTGGAAAAAGAATTTATTATGCCAATAAAAACAAACAGAAAAATAGCACTGAGTAGAAAAGATAAACTTAATGGTAAGTATGTTACAGTAAGTGAAGTTGAACTAAAAGAGGGCGTTAGATATAATATATATTTAGAGGCAGTAAGCTTTCCGCTTTTATTAATAAAGCAAGTCTTCAAAAACGATGATGGGACTCAAGGCGTTCTTTATTTGGTTAGCAGCGAACTAACATTAACATACGATAACATAATAGCGATCTATCAAAGACGATGGAAAGTAGAAGAATATCACAAGTCGTTAAAGCAACACGCTTCATTATGCAAGTCTCCAACAAAAAGAGTACGTACACAAAGTAATCATATATTTGCATCAATCTATGCTTTTTTCAAATTGGAGAGTTTAAGTATAAAAGCAAAAGTAAATCAGAGTGCTCTAAGGTCGAGAATATATATATCAGCTAATCGTGCTGCTTTACAGGAACTTGAAAATATGAAGGCTTGCTTTGCTATGAAATTCTGAAGATCAAAAAATCTGAAATAAATATTATTGCGTAAGGTGAGTTATTAATTAATTGAGATTTCAATAATCTGCTATTACTTAAAAATTCTATAACTATATTTTTCTGTTTTTCTATTTCTTGTAATTTCTCCAACAATTTTTTTTGATCTGAATTAGATAAAATTTTTATTCTGTAGTCTCCAATTATTTTTTGATTAACTCTTGGCATTTTTGTTCCGAAACCTTGGTCAGATACATAGTTAATAAATTCCCTACTGTGTAAAGTGTAAAGTATATATTCTTTGCTAATTCCATTTACTGTATCGAATACCAATACTTCTGTAGAAGCAACACAATCAAATGTAGCAATAAAAGCTTTGTCCAAATAAGGTCTTAGTTTACTATAGCATAAATCACCAGTTTTTATAACTGCACATTGAGCTTGAACGTTTGATGAATCCTGATAATCAGAACTATATAAAGTTGCTGGCTCAATATTTTCCAAACCAAGATATTTATCATAATTATGCGGTGGTTGACTTCTAAGCTTCTTTTCAATTAAAACTGCTGATAATGGTCGAGTTTTTCCATTCAGCTTCTTTAACTCGTCTCTAAGCAAAGAATACGACAAGATTAAGAATATTTCTTTCAGTTTTAACAATCTTTCTTCATTTTCATCCGCAGCCCAAAGTAGTTCAGCAATTTTAGCTTGTTGGGCTTTTGGTGGGAAAAGGAATTCATAATTTGCAAGGTCTCTCCATTTAACTCTTTTCGACATTGTACCTGCGGCATTAGCTATTGCATAATCCCAAAGTGTATCAGTATTAAGTATAAATGCAAGAAAGCCGCGGACTATATTGTTATGGTTCTCTCTAAGAACAAATGCATCGCCAGAACAAACTCCATCAAAATCGACCATTGAAGCACGTCTTAAATGAGCATTTCTTCTAGCAAAAAGCACATCGCCAGCTTTAAACTTTTTCATTGCCGATACAAGATTTTCGGTTGTTCCCCAATTTTTAATTTTAAGATCTCCAGAAACAAAATGTTCAAGTCCAACAAAGCGATTATATCCTGAAGTTGAAGGATTATCAATTCGATCATTAATGTCAAATGCTATTTCACCTAATTTAGTTAAAACCCAATTCGATTTATCAATATTTAATATCACAGCTATTTTATTTCTCCAACAATTCAAATAAAGACTTCATAGAATTATGCAATTTATGATTGCTTTCTTTCCAATTACTCATCAAATCCTCTAATGTATCAGAAGTATTTTTACCATTACGTCTAACATACAACTGTACGCTTAACCTCGCATTTTTATCTTCAAGAATTTTATCAATATCCACAACTGAAGTGAAACCATCTTTCTCTTCAAAACTTAAATAAGCCTTAAGAATTTTTTGTATATGTTCTTCATCTAAGAAACTAATGGTCTTTTCTTCTCTTACTTCATTCACAGCTTGTATAAATAATATTTTCTTTTTCCGTTCTTTAGCCTTATTATTGTTACATATCAGCAAACAAGAATACATAGGAGAGTTGTAGAATAATTTAGGTCCCAGGCTTATAACACATTCAACAACATCACTCTCAACCATTTTGCGTCGCATCTCTGATTCTGAATCTCGAAATAAAACTCCATGAGGCCATAATACAATGCATCTGCCGTTATTTTCATCAAGGCTTTTCATTATATGCTGCTGGAAAGCATAATCGGCAGTTCCTTGAGGCGGTGTGCCCCAAATATTTCTACCGTAGGGATCGCTTTCAAAAGATTTTCTATCCCAGCTTTTTAATGAGTAAGGCGGATTGGCAAGTACTATATTAAACTTTTGCAATTCATCATTTTGTAAAAAAGCAGGATTGCTAAGAGTGTTGCCTCTTACAATTTGGAATTCTTCAATACCGTGCAGGAACATATTCATTCTTGCGATTGCAGAGGTAAGAAGATTTATTTCCTGTCCATATAATTTTAAAGTTCTATATTCTTTCCCGGCATCCTTTAATTGCAAAGCACAATTAAGCAGCAAACCACCGGAACCACAAGTGGGGTCGTAAACACTTTCGCCGGGTTGAGGATCCATTATTAGTGTCATCAATCTGACTACTGTTCTGTTAGTATAAAACTCGGCTGCTGTATGTCCGCTGTCATCAGCAAATTGCTTTATTAAATATTCGTAACCGTTGCCAAGCTGGTCATCAGGAACATTTGCAATATTTAATTTGTGCTGAGAGAAATGTTCGATAAGGTTAATAAGAGTTTCGTCGGAGAGACGGTCTTTGTTTGTCCAGGTTGCATCACCAAATATTCCGTAAAGAGTATCGGGATTAGCCTTTTCGATTTTACGAAGTGATTTCTGAATTGCCATTCCAACATTAACCGTTTGCTCTCTTACATTATTCCAGTGAGCGCATTTGGGAACCTGGAAGCGATGGTTTTCTTCGAAGGATGCAAAATCAAGATCGTCATTACTTTCTTTTAGTGCAAGCTCAAATTCTTCATCATAAACATCACAAATACGCTTGAAGAACAAAAGCGGGAAGATATACTGCTTATAATCACCGGCGTCAATATGTCCGCGTAAATAAACAGCGGCGCCCCAAAGATATTTTTCGAGTTGTTGGAGAGTCATAAATAACCTTGCATATAATCTTTTACGAAAACTTCTGCACCGCAATCAAATTTTTCATATGTCCGTTTTCCAAAAAAATTATGATAACGTCCAAAAGTTTCTATATTATTGCTATCATTTAACACTACGGTAATTTTACTATTGTTCGGGACTTTGCGAGAAAGTAATTGCCTAATTTCATAGTCCGCTTGTTGAAAAGAATAGCCGATGAAAACAATATTCGAAGCTTCACTCAACACTACAGAGGCATTATCCCAAATTTGATTAAAGTGAATATTGGATAGGTCCTTCATAAAGGTTGGATAAATAATTTGCGGTTCCAAATATATTCCACGGTAATCTCCTGTTTCAAATGTAAATATTTCAGAACAATACCTACATTTGACGTTAAGATCTGTTTCTATAATTCCAGATTTCTCTTCAGGACTTACATATAATCGATTGCAACTAGGACATTTTAGCCAATTTAAAGAGCCATGAATTTTATAGAACTGTAAATCATATTTCCTTTTAAGCATTTCTTTATAAGACGGTCTACTATAAATTAAATTAACTGTAGGTGTACCATAATCAAGGTTAAGGTTGAATTCAGGTTGT
>JAJYOQ010000199.1 GCA_021796135.1 Bacteroidota bacterium | reverse complement strand
GAAAGATATTTCCAGGACCGAAATTATAGGGTTAAAGTGCGTTATGGAAGATTCTACCTCAAAATGGAAACTGGATATGGCTGTTTTTTATAAGAATCGAGCTTATCTTTTTGAATTCAAGGTTGTGGAGCTTGAATTAGGCTGAGAAGAAAAATCAAGGGGGGTCAGCCCGCTTAAATCTCCATAATCAGCAGTTAAACAGCAGAGCCCATAAGGAAGGATAATCACTAAAAACCCAAATATAAAAAGATAAAGAAAAAGAAACCCTAGAAAAAACATCAGTATTTTTAAGAACGCCACGAAAGCAAAAAAATGCGACAGAATAAAAATACCTGCTACTTCGAACAAAAAGGAGATAATAATCGCTGCAACCAATAGGACCGCTGGCATAAAAACAATATCAGACACAGCCCCCCAATTCTTTTTAACAACAGTGTAACTCATTTTTAAAGCCTTAAAAGCGCCTGGGTTTTTATCTAAAACAAACAGAAAAGAACTTAAGGAAAGATTCGTAGAAGAATCAGAAAATCAACTCAGAAGATAAGATTCAATTATAATTATTTTGTATTTATAAGAAAGAATTTGTTAGGGTCTTCAAATGATTGATATTTAAAGATAAATTATTAAAGAGGAAAGAATATTATCAATATTTATTTCTTCGTGGAAGATATTTCAATTATCCGAGATTAAAAACAAAGATTGTTAGATTTTTAAATTTCAAAATATATGCAGTCGATTGTCTTTCATTTGTTTTTCAATTTAAGGAAATATTTCTCTTAGAAGTATATAAATTCAATAGTGAAAAGAGAGAGCCTGTAATCATAGATTGTGGTGCTAATATAGGAATTAGCTGTATATATTTTAAAAAATTATATCCTGAATCAAAAATAAAGGCTTTTGAAGCAGATTCAAATATCGCAGAATTACTAAAAAATAATTTAGAGATGAATGGCTTTCGAGATATTGAGATATTTAACAAGGCCGTTTGGATAAATAATAATGGAGTTGAATTCGGTTCGGATGGTGCTGATGGTGGTTCGGTTTTTAATATTTCAAATAAAAAGCTAATACCTTCGGTTAGGCTTAAAGATATTTTAGATTTAGAAAAGGAAATTGATCTTTTAAAGATTGATATTGAAGGGGCGGAGACAGATGTTCTTGTAGATTGTGATGCTAGCTTATTAAAAGTGAAAAGAATATTTGTTGAATATCATTCTTGGATTGGAATGCCTCAGAATCTAGACAAATTGCTAAATGTTCTATCAATTAATAATTTTCGTTATTATATTGAAAATGTAAACCTCCTTCATTCTGCACTCGAGAATTCAAATAAAATTCCGGACTTTAATTTGCAGTTAAATATATATGCCACGAAGGTTTAATCTTCAAAAGAATGAATCTTAAAGAAATTATAGCTGAGACATATTTTAGACCTCAAAGGTTTTTAGCAAATCTTGTGGATGAACCGGCGATTATTTTAATCTATCACCGCGTTGCTGAGCTTAATGGCGATCCTCAAATGCTTGCTGTAAAGCCTGAAAATTTTTATCGCCAAATAGAATACCTCAAGAAGAATTATAATCTTTTATCCGTTGAAGAATTTGATCACTTAATAAATGGCAAAAATAAACTTCCCAAGAAAAGCATTCTGATAACATTTGATGACGGATATGCCGATAACGCGTACAGTGCTTTACCAGTTTTAGAGTCGCTCAATACGCAAGCATTATTTTTTATTACTACATCTAGTCTAAATACATATGAAGAAATGTGGTGGGATCAACTTGACAATATATTCTTCTCTGAAAATGAATTACCTAAAGAATTATCTATATTAATTAGCAAAACTGAGTTTAATTTTAATACTTCATCTGTGGGAGATAAATATAAGGCATATAGGACTCTTCATCCTTTAATTAAGTTTAATAAAAAAGAAATTCGAGATGATATTCTTCAAGCTTTATTCAAATGGGCAAACATTTCAATAAAAAGTAGGAATGAATATCGAATGATGAATAATGCGGAATTATTGAAAATGGATAGGTCGCCATTTGCAATAATAGGCGCACACACAGTCACACATACTCCATTAAGCATCCTAAATTTTAGTGAACAGTTTGAAGAGATTAAAATGTCGAAAGGATTCTTAGAAAGTTTGCTGAATCATCCTGTGAAATATTTTTCATATCCTTTCGGCAACAGAAAGGATTATAACAAAGACAGTGTTGAAGTTTGTAAACAACTAGATTTCAATTTTGTCTGTGCTAATTTTTATTTCCAAGTTCACCGATGGACAAATAAATACGAATTACCACGTGCATTGGTAAGAGACTGGGATTTTGAATTTTTCAAAAGACAAATAAATAAATTCTTCATATATTAAGTGAAAATTTTATTTATCAACAAATATGATATTACCGGCGGCGCTGGTGTCACTGCCTTCCGGCTTCATAAAGCTTTGGAGCATAGGTTTAATACCGATGATTTATTCCTTGTTGGGATTAAAAAATCTAACCTTGATATTGTTTTATCAACTAGAAATCCAGGTTTTCAAAATTTTGCTGAACGCGGACTAAACTTTTTATTCAATCAAATTGGATTACAGTATAAATTCCATCCATTCTCATCAAAAATAATTTTAGAGGTTACCAAAAAATTTTCACCAGATATTATAAGCTTACATAATGCACATGGGGGTTATTTCCAAACATCTTTATTAATTGAACTTTCCAAAATTGCACCAATAGTTTGGACACTTCATGACATGTGGGCTTTTACTGCAAATGCGGCACACACATTTGGCGATGTTTCCTGGGAAAAAATGCAAAGCGGAAAAAATGAACGAAAACTCTTTCCTCAAATTGGTTTGAATACCGGGAATTGGCTTTTAAAAGAAAAGAAAAGAATTTATTCAAATTCAAATATTGCTATCGTTACACCCTCCAAATGGCTTTTCGATCTTGCTCGCCGGAGTCCGGTCTTTGAAGAGAAAAAAATTATTCACATTCCTAACGGAGTTGATTTGAATATTTTTTCACCAAAAGAAAAAACAGCTTTAAGAAATGAACTTGGAATCCCACTAGATGCAAAAACTTTAATCTTTGGTGCAGAAAAAATATTAACGGGAAATTATAAAGGGGGAGCGGATTTAATTAATATTCTTGAAATTCTTAATTCAAAATTAGATCAAAAAGTACATTTAATAATTGTCGGTCATAGTGATTTGAAAAAGCTTCATGATTTCAAAAATTTTGAAATACATGAGGCCGGTTATATTTATAAAGAAAAAGATATGGCAAAATATTTATCTGCTGCTGATATTTTTATCTATCCAACAAAAGCAGATAATTTACCAAACGCTTTAATTGAAGCTTCAGCCTGCGGCGTTCCCTCTGTAACTTACGATATTGGAGGCTGTAAAGAAATAATTGTGGATGGATTTAATGGGTATGTGATTCCGTATGGCCAAGTAAATCTGTTTGTAGATAAGGTTAAAGTCCTTTTGGAAAATGAGGAGCTGAAAAAAAGTTTTTCTAATAATGCTGTAAAAGTTGCCTCGGAAAAATTTTCTGTTGATGATATGGCCGATAAGTATTATGGTTTGTTTGAAAAATTGAGCGCTCTCTTTTCATAATAGCCGTTTGTTTCTAATGTCTATACTTACTACATTTATCAAAGATATTATAACATTACGGGGTTTTTTATGAAAAGGTTAATTGCTCTTTTATTATTTATCTCTTTCCTATTTTATAGCTGCTCTAAAAATACAATAACTTCTCCGAACGGAAGTTCTAATTCAACCGGAAAAATTTCCCTCAAGATTGATAAAACTAATGCTCCTCAAAATGTGGCTACTGTAGTTGCCTATTTATCCAAAGTCGGATCAGACACATTAACCGGAATACTCAATTTAAGATCAGATACTTCGGCGGATATATCTTTTCAAAATATAGCTATAGGCACCTGGCATTTATTAGTAAATGGAGAAGACGGAAATGGAGTAGTAGTATATTCGGGTCAATCAGATGTGCAGGTAGTAGAAGGAACCACCACATCCGTAAGTTTATCATTGGTTCCGACAGCAACAGGAACGGGTAATATTTATATTTACGTAACATGGGGAGTTCCGCAAGCAATGTTTACTGATTATTCTAATAATCCTGTTTTTATTATATATCAGAATCCTTCTAATCCTCTTGAAGTGTCAGAATCCAAGATTATTCATGACAACGGTATATACAAGATGTGGTATTTATGTACTTACAATTCGGGTAGAGGTAATATATGGTATGCGGAATCAACAGACGGAATTCATTGGACAAATAAAACAAATCTGCCGGTATTGGATAAAAGCACTTATGGTTCATGGGATGATTATACTGTAGCTCCCGGTGCAGTAATTAAAGAGGGTAATATTTATAAGATGTATTATAATGGACTACGAGTACCATTTGGGCAGTCTTCCGCTGGCTTAGCTATTTCCTATGATGGAATTAATTGGCAAAAATATCCCAATCCGGTTTTAACCTCAGATAGTAATGAATACCATATAGGAACGCAATCAGTATTAAAAGTTGGGAACGTATATTATATGTATTATGATTCATCACCAATATATAATTATGATAGGTGGGCCATTAATTTAGCTACATCTTCTGATGGAATTAATTGGCAAAAATATACTGGAAACCCTATTTTAATTTCCACATTATCCTGGGAGGGAATCGGTGTAACTTATCCTTCTGTAATTTATGATAATAATCAATTTGTTATGATATATGAAAATACAACCCGGGATAAATATGGAATTGCTTACTCAAGCGATGGATTTCATTGGACAAAAAATCAACAACCTGTCTTTTCAAAAGAAGATACAAATCAAAAGTGGTCGCAGATAGATTATCCATTCTTAATAAAAATTAATGGAGAGTATAGAATCTATTATACTGGGAATAATGGTTCCGACCTTTTAAATATTTCCTTTGCCAGAAGCTATAATATTCAATAGCCTCTGTTAGTTCAAAGTATCTCCTATCATGTCTTGTTTATTGTCAACCATCTCCGTATGCAAGAAGGATTGGGTGAAGGGAAAATATTATTTTTTCCAAAAAGGATCTAAAATCTTTGAGAGTGAGGCCGTAATATTTTTTCTATCGAATAATTTTACTGCGGTTAGGTCTGTCTTAAAGCTGTGGGCATTATTAAAGAATTCTCCACCGTCATCGGAATATCTGAACATCATACCGGCATTCGTTTTTTTCAAAATATTTTTTACTTCATTATTATCGTTTCCAAAAGCTATTATTGGTTTGCCAATTCTAAGATATTCAAATAACTTTCCCGGAACATGACGCGGCTCGGTGGCACAAACAAGAAGATAGGATGCCCGGCTTAATTCTTCCAGCATTACTTTGTAATGTAGAAATCCTAAAAATTCTGTTCTTGAAGTTAAACCACTTTCTTCAATGGCTTGTTTAATCCCGCCGCTAACTGTTCCAATAAATTTAATTTTAATATTACGGCCTCTATCTATCTCATCTTTCACTCTTACCCAAAAAACCTTCGGGTTCTGATAATCGAAAATATTTCCCGCATGAATAATTATTTCTTCTTTAGGATTAGAAGACGTAATATTTTCAAAATCCTCTTCATTATATCCCCAATAACAAACTTCCGATTTATTCCTTAATAAAGGATATTTTCTTATATAATCTTCCTGCATCGTTTTTGTCACAAAAACAGCAGCTTTTGAATTGGAAAGAACTTTCCTTTCTAGATAATTATCAATCAATAAAGTAAGCTTGCTTCGTTTAAAATTTTTGTAATAAATTATGTCTACCCATGGATCTATGAAAACCGGTATGTGTGGGACATGAGTTTGTTTGCTCAAAGTCATTCCAATTAAATGAGTGGTGTGAGGCGGTCCGATTGAAACAATGGCATCTATTGTCTCTTTTTCTAAAATCCTTTTCCCTTGATTAACTGCATTGAAATACCAGCCGACTCTTGCATCAGGAATGAAGAGATTCATTCGAATCCATATCGATATTCTATGAGTTAAACTTTTGTTTACTGTTGAAATAGTATCGGACGCAATAAGTTGTTCGTCCTTTTTCTTACCGGTAAATTTTTTATAAAGATCAAAAGGTTCAAAAGACTTAGACTTAAATACCTTCAAATTATTGTCTATTTCTTTTAATAGGCTTTCATCTTTTGCGGAAAATGTGTCTTCTTCAACAGTTAATACAACAGGCTGCCAGCCAAATTGAGGTAAATGTTTTATTATCTTAAGGGGCCAATGAAGCGAAGCCTTCCCGGACGGCGGCCAGTAGTATGTTATGAATAAAACTTTCTTCATCTCTAATGTATTAATTATTATATAGCGAATTTAATCATAAAAAATGTAAATTAAACGGCGGTTTAAAGCTAAATTAATAACTCATAGTGCGGCAGGCAGGCCGCGATGGAATATGGAAGACGTATGATGGAATATGTGAAGTTTTGAAACCTCTCTTTTCGTACGAGATGAAATAAAAGAGTTCTATTGAAATCTCTACTGGCAGTCAGGAATAAACTTTTTGAAGATTTTGTTCCTTAGTTACTAACTCATGTTACGCAGACAATTTCCAATATAATGGAATTGAAGTGAGAAACCTCCGAGGTAGTGTGTAAAATATATGGGTATCGAAGAAAAATTAGTTCGTCCCATTTTGGCAGATGTTTTTTTTGTGACACTTCGTGTCTTGGTGCCTTAGTGGCAAAAAATAGCCACAAAGACTCGGAGACACAGAGGACTCACTATAGAAAAACGGTACGATAAAATTTTTTAATTTTTCCTAAATATTTTACACCCTACCTCCGAGGTTTAGGAAAACCTCGGAGGTTTCTCACTATGTAATAATAACCTTTTGCGTAAGGTGAGTTACTAAGTTTTTCATTATGTAGAATAAAAGAAGGCTAGAAAATGCTAATCAATATCGAAACGGCTAATCCTCCGAATAAAGTATCTCAAGCGCGAGCTACTGAAGAACTTAAGAAAAGAATGGCTGTCCGCCCGGCTACCGGAAGAATGATTGACTCCGCTTCAAATCATTCCGGTATCGATTTTAGATATTTTGTTGTGCCGGATGGAAATGCAGAGAGTAATGATAATTTTTACTCGAAAAATGGAGAATATATTAAGCCCGGCACAGAGGCAAGAATGCTCCAATACGAAAACTGGTCGAAGCAGTTGGCAAAGGACGCAGTTGAAAAATTATTTGAAAAGAATAAAATCATGCCTTCGGAAATAAATAGGCTGATTACCATTTCTTGTACTGGTTTTTTTGCTCCCGGTTTAGATTATTTTCTGATGAATGAATTTAAAATTCCTGCAACCGCC
>JAJYOQ010000198.1 GCA_021796135.1 Bacteroidota bacterium | reverse complement strand
CTCCGCAAGGTACAATTGTAGATGCCCAAACCTATAATGAACTATTTACTCTCCACGGAGTAATTATGATTTTTATTGTAGTTGTACCTGCAATTCCATCAATTTTTGGAAATTTCTTTTTACCAATTATGTTAGGTGCTAAAGATGTTGCTTTTCCAAGATTAAATCTATTGTCCTGGTATCTTTATGTTATCGGAAGTATAATGATTTTGCTATCTATAGTTTTACCTGGTGGAGCTGCTGATACTGGATGGACTTTTTATATCCCTTATAGTGTCCGTACCGGTACAAATATGATTTTTACCTTGACAGCAGTTTTTATCCTTGGATTTTCATCAATACTTACAGGGGTAAATTTTTTAACTACCATACATCGCTTAAGAGCTCCTGGTATGGGATGGTTCAAAATGCCGTTGTTTGCCTGGTCTTTATATGCCACCGGATGGATACAGATTTTAGCTACTCCAATTGTGGGAATTACATTGTTACTAGTAATTATTGAAAGAGTATTTGGAGTCGGATTGTTTGATCCTTCACTTGGAGGTGATCCAATATTATTTCAACATATGTTTTGGATGTATTCTCATCCTGCTGTATATATAATAATAGTCCCCGCGATGGGAGTAATATCAGAAATTATTCCGGTGTTTTCACACAAGACTATTTTTGGATATAAATTTATTGCTTTCTCAAGTATCGGAATTGCTGTTTTTGGATCATTGGTTTGGGCGCACCATATGTTTGCTGTCGGATTAAGCAATAATGCTGAATTCATATTTTCGCTTTTAACTTTTCTAGTAGCAATTCCAAGTGCTATTAAAGTATTTAACTGGACTGCAACACTTTACAAAGGATCAATCGAGTTGGAACCGCCAATGCTTTATGCACTTGCTTTTATTTTTCTCTTTTCCATCGGAGGTCTTACAGGCATTATACAAGGCGCCTTAAATGTTGATATTTACTTGACTGAAACATATTTTATTGTTGGGCATATACATTATGTTGTTTTCGGGGGCACAGGTATTGCACTTTTCGCAGCGCTGCATTATTGGCTGCCTAAAATGTTTGGAAGAATGTATAATAAGCGAATTGCAAAGTTTGCTTTTTGGATTATTTTTGTCGGATTCAATATACTCTATTTCCCATTTTTAATATTAGGTTGGATGGGCATGCCGAGACGCTCATATCATTATTTACCAAGATTTCAAACTTATCATATCATATCTACAGTAGGTTCTTGGATTCTAGTTTTAGGGCTTATTATTATGTTTATTAATTTAGTAAAATCAATAAGATCTGGTAAGATCGTTAATGAAAATAATATATGGGGGGGAGAGACACTTGAATGGAGCATTCAAACTCCTCCAATTGCCGAAAATTTTATAGATATTCCTATTATTGAAGCAGCACCTTATGAGTATAAACAGAATGAAGAAGAGTTTGTAAAGGAGGATTCAATTTGACTACTGAAAACAATGCTGTAATACATTCTCATCGAGATGATATTTCTACCAGAATGGGTATGTGGTTTTTTCTTTTTTCCGAACTGCTTTTATTCGGCGGTTTATTTTTAATGTATTCTGTTTATCGTTTTACACATCAGAATGATTTCCACATTGCTTCTGAAGGAATGAATATTTTCCTTGGTACAGCGAATACAATTATTCTTTTAACCAGCAGTTTGACTATGGCGCTTGCAATTGCTGCTATGCAAAGAGGAAAAAAAATTCTTTCTCTAACTTTACAGATTATCACTTTTCTTTTTGGATTAGCGTTTTTAATAAATAAATTTTTTGAGTGGAAAGCAGAATTTAAAGAAGGAAATTATCCGGGATCTCCAATCTTATTAGCTAAGCCAAGCGGTCAGGTATTATATTATGGACTTTATTATACGATGGTTGGTCTGCATGGTCTTCATGTAATAGTCGGGATGACTATAATAGCATTTATGATAGTATTTACGATTAAAGGAATTATTAATAAAGATGACTATGTAAAACTGGAAGTCGCTGGCTTATATTGGCACCTTGTTGATATAATTTGGATTTTCTTATTTCCCTTATTCTATTTAATTAATTGAGGAATTGAAATGGAAGAAACTAAAGTTCAAAAAAATCATAATCCCGGATTTAGTATATACTTTTTTGTATGGTTTACATTAATTGCATTAACTGCATTAACTGCTACTGTTGCCGGTATCAATTTCGGGAAATTGAGCATATCAATAGCTCTTTTAATTGCTGCAATAAAATCATACCTAGTTCTTACTGAGTTTATGCATCTTAAATTTGAAATGATGGCATTTAGGATTTTTGCGATAGTCTCCCTTTTATTCTTTTTGATATTGATAGTATTATTATTTTCTGATTATTCTTTTAATTAAGGTTAATTATATGATTGCTGATGCATCAAGTTTTGTCCAATCTTTTAATAATACTTTTTTATTTATAGTTGCAGTATGTGTTTTCTTTTTAGCACTGATAACTATCTTAATGATTACTTTTGTAATAAAGTATAATAAGAAAAAAAATAAGAAAGCTGTTAACATTCACGGAAGTGTCCCTTTAGAGATAACCTGGACGGTTATTCCAACTATTTTGGTAATTATTATGTTTTATTTTGGATGGGAAGGATATGTACAGCTCTCAAATCCTCCAGCTAATTCTATGGTAGTCAAAGTGACTGCTCAAATGTGGAGCTGGAAATTTGAATATGCGAATGGTGTAAAATCTGATACCTTATATGTCCCTTTAAACCAGCCAGTCAAAGTTTTACTTCATTCTAATGACGTTGAACATTCCTTCTATGTACCTGCTTTTAAGTTTAAAAAGGATGTTGTCCCAAATCATGATAATACTGCCTGGTTTTTACCAGAAAAATTGGGGACATTTGATGTCTTCTGCTCAATGTATTGTGGGTTACGCCATTCATATATGTATAGTGCAGTAGTTGTGATTCCTAAAAAAGAATTTGATTCCTGGCTGTCTAGTAGAGAAGAAAATCAAAAAGATGTTGATTCAACCGGTTCGAATTTATAAAATGAATTCAATAACAATTAGAAATAGTATGACCGGATATTTTATTTTTTGGTTAAAAAATAAAATTAAAGTAATTGTAGAACTTTCAAAATTTCGTATAACTTTATTTGTTAGCCTGACAAGTCTATTCGGTTATATTTGTGCAGAAGGGAAGTTTACTTCAGCATTAATTGCACCTATTCTAGGTGTTTTTATCCTTTCTTCCGGATCAGCATGTGTTAATCATTATCAGGAAAGAATTACTGATGCTCTAATGGACAGGACCAAAAATCGCCCAATTCCTTCGGGGCGAATAACGCCAAACAATGCTTTAGTATTATCTATATTATTAATAGTTATAGGGTTAGCGATTCTTTATTTTTCTGCAGGTGCTATTGCAACTTTGTTGGGATTATTAAATTTATTTTGGTATAACGGCGTATATACTCCGTTAAAAAAAGTTTTTGCCTTGGCAATAATCCCTGGCTCATTAGTCGGGGCAATCCCGCCAGCAATAGGATGGGTAGCAGGAGGAGGTAATCTTTTCGATTGGCAATTAATTATTTTAGCATTCTTTTTCTTTATTTGGCAAATACCTCATTTTTGGCTTCTTCTTTTAGTATTTTCAAAGGATTATGAGCAAGCCGGATTCCCTACTTTGACTAAAATATTTAATCACGGTCAACTTTCAAGAATAACTTTTATTTGGATAACAGCAACCGCAGTTACTAGTTTTCTTATTCCTGTATTTATTGCAGTTCATAGTTCCTACATAGAAATATTCTTATTATTACCGGGATTTTGGTTGATTGGAAAATCAGTTAAATTACTTAAAGATATGAAGGGAAAATTACTTTTCCGTTCAGCCTTTATGGATATTAATTATTTTGCGGTAATAGTTGTTCTAATTCTAACTTTTGATAAACTTTTTATATAATGAAATCATAGCGAGAGAATAAATGAATTTTCTTGATAAATTTGTAGCACCACTTTCGTCTCAGCATATAATATTATTACATTTTATGCTAATACTAATTTTTTCAATGTTTATTACTTTTATAGGTCTTATTACAGGCGGTTCTTTTTTTTCTTTTTATTTCAATCGAAAAGGGAAAAAAGAAAACAACGACTATTATATCAGATTTGCAAAAGAAATTATTGAAATTACTACTATTAATAAAAGTATGGGAGTTGTCCTTGGATTACTTACATTATTAACTTCAATATTGATTTTTGTACAATTATTAAGTCCTAACGGAGCAATATCTATATTATTCCTATCTATTTCATTTTTAGTATTATTTGCTGGACTTATACTCACTTATAATAAACATACAAATAGATATGGATTTATTTTCCTAATTATATCAATTTGGATATTCTTATCTGGGATTGCATTTCCAACATATGCAAATATATTCTCTTTGAATGATAATATAATTTCGGTAATGGTCTCAAGAATTATAATATTTAAGTTTATAACTGTATTGTTACTTGCAGGAGCTTTTACAGGTAGTACTATCCTCTTTATATACTTTTACTGGAACGGTGGACGCAAAAATCTCCCTGATGAATATTCAGCTTTTATAAAAAAATTCGCAATCCGATTAACTTTTTCATCAATTATTATATTGCCCTTATTCATATTCATGGACTTGGTAATAATGCCAAATGATATATTATCAGTTCCTGTATTTGTTTATTCTAGTCTTGCCTTAGCAGTAATTTTCCTGATTTATCATTTCCTATATGTAATGAGTCGTGTAAAAGATAGCAATTACTCTATTTATATTTTCGTATCTGCAATATTAATTATAATTCTATTGGTAATAAAAGACCAAGTTACATTTGCTAATGCTACTGAATTAGGTACAATAGAAATGAGCTCAAAGTACACTGCAAATATGGAAAAATTAACTGGTGCGGATAAAGCTCCTCAGATAAGCGGTGAAGATATTTATAAAAATATTTGTTCTTCATGCCATAGTTTTGATCATAAAGTAGTCGGACCTCCTTATAAGCAGACTCTTCCAAAATACAAAGGTAATGTCGATAAGCTTGTAGCATTCATTTTGCATCCAACACAAAATAATCCCGGATATCCACCGATGCCTAACCCCGGTTTAAAACCGGATGAAGCTAGGGCTGTTGCAACCTACATATTGAAAGAAGTAAAAAAATACGAATAAATATATTATCTACAATCATCTGTTTTAGTTCCACAATAGCCCTCATTTATTAAAATATTTTCTTCGGAAAATTAATTTTATGCTATAAAATACTTTCAGTATATTAATATCTTAAATATATTTCATTATTAACGGAGTGTTATGATTAAGTTTTTAGGATCATATAATGTAATTCCTTCTTTACCGTCGAACTTAGAAAGGTTAAGAGATATAGCTTTTAATTTGCATTGGAGCTGGAATCCAGATTCCAGAGAATTATTCCGCCGACTTGATAATGAATTATGGGATGATACAAACCATAATCCGGTAATGATTTTAGGAAAAATTAGTCAAGATAGGCTAATGGAAGTATCACATGATGACGGATTTATTGCTCATTTAGATCGTGTGTATTCAAAATTACAAGACTATCTTACAGAAAAAACTTGGTTTCAAAAAAATCATGAATTTGAAGAAGATTTTAACATAATTTATTTTTCTGCAGAATTTGGTTTGACAGAATGCCTTCAAACTTATTCGGGAGGTCTTGGAGTTCTAGCAGGCGATCACTTAAAAGCATCAAGCGATCTCGGTATACCATTAATTGGTTTAGGCTTGCTATATAAAGAGGGTTATTTTCAACAATATCTAAATGCGGAAGGTTGGCAGCATGAAAGATATGAGATAAATGATTTTGACAATCTTCCCATGAAATTAGTCATGAATGAAAGCAATGAACCTCTTAGATTATCGGTCTTTCTTGCTGAGCGAGAAGTCTATTTCCAGGTTTGGAAAATTCAGGTCGGACGTATTCCACTATTTCTCTTGGATACTAATGTTAGCATTAATAATGAAATCGATAGGAAAATTACTGAAACATTATATGGCGGTAACGTAGAAACAAGAATTCAACAAGAAATAATATTAGGAATAGGCGGAATTAGAACAATAAATGCACTTGGCATAAAGCCTTATATTTGCCATATGAATGAAGGACATTCTGCTTTTCTATCTTTGGAAAGAATACGACAGGCTATAATTAATAAGGGAGTTACATATAATGAAGCTAAGGAAATCGGTTATCATTCGAATATCTTTACAACACATACACCTGTTCCAGCAGGAATTGACGTCTTTTCTAATGAGCTAGTTGAAAAATATTTTGGTAAATATTATAGAGAAGAATTAAAAATCTCTGATAGGGAATTTTATTCACTTGGTTCAATTAACAAAACAAATGAGTCTAGTGTTTTTAACATGGCTCACCTCGCGATGAATACGGCAGGATATATTAATGGTGTAAGTAAACTACATGGTGAAGTTTCAAAAAAAATGTGGGTTGCTGGTTATAAAAATGTACCATTTAATGAAATTCCTATTGGTGCAGTTACTAACGGTGTCCATTTAAGATCTCATATTTCCAGAGAAATGGAAGATCTACTTTTGCAATATATCGGTGAAAAATGGGTTTCAAATCCAGCATCTACTAATTTATGGGAAAGAATTGATAAAATACCTGATGAAGAGCTCTGGAGAACTCATGAGCGACGTCGCGAAAGATTAGTTGCTTTTGCTAGGCGGAGATTAATTAAGCAAATGAAAGCCCGTGGGAGCAGTCAGGAAGAACTTGCAATAGCCTCTGAAGTACTTGATCCTAATGCAATTACTATAGGGTTTGCACGCCGTTTTGCGACATATAAGCGAGCAACTTTAATTTTTAGAGATATTGAAAGAATTGCCGATATAGTTAATAATAAACAGCATCCTGTCCAATTTATTATTGCAGGTAAAGCACATCCTAAAGACGAAGAGGGCAAAAGATTCATTCAGGAAATTTTTCAAATAGCAAAGGAAGAAAGATTTAGACGTAAAATTGTATTCCTTGAAAACTATGATATGAATGTTGCACATTATTTGGTTGAAGGATGTGATATTTGGCTGAATAATCCTAGACGTCCGCTCGAAGCAAGCGGAACATCGGGAATGAAAGTAATTGCAAATGGAGGTTTGAATTTTAGTGTATTAGACGGATGGTGGGATGAAGGATTTGACCCTGAATTAGGTTGGAAAATTGGCAATGGAGAAGAATATTCCGATCCTGATTATCAAGATGAGGTTGAATCAAGAATTTTGTATAATACTCTCGAATCTAGTATTGTCCCTCTTTTTTATTCTAGAGGTGAGGATAATCTTAAAATTCTTTCCA
>JAJYOQ010000197.1 GCA_021796135.1 Bacteroidota bacterium | reverse complement strand
GCAGCGAGGTTATACCAATTAAGAGTAGAATTATTAATGATAAACCGAATCCGGCGCCGATCTTTGTTCCGACAGAAATTTTCATTGTTTGAATCTCCTTATTAAAAAATTATCTAAAGTTCATTATTTATTATTATTCTTCTATCATTCAAAATTTTTTCACCGTCGAGTACTATCACTCCATCCATGGTAACTCCTTTCAAAAAATCAGCGCGAATGCCGGTTAATGTTGGCAATGATGGCTGAAGAGTTACAAGATTAATATTGAGAACATCAATAATTAAATCCGCCAGAATAGCTAGTTCAAAATCTTCCGAATGGAGTATGATTAGTTTGTTTAAATCAGTTAAACCTTTTTCAGGCAGATTAAAAAATCTTTTAATATCAATGACAGGTAAAATCCTTCCGCGGACATTTGTAATGCCAAGTAAAAATGCCGGCGTTGAAGGCAAAGAAGTAAGTTCTTTCAGCGGGAAAACTTCCCGTACATATAAAGTCTCAACTCCATAAGTTTCGTATGCAAGAGAAAATTTAATAACTTCAATATTTTTTTCTTCACTTACCTTATTCTTAGATTCTTTTGCAATTTCTTTTGCTCTATCCTTTAGAATTTTCTTTTTCTGTTCGTTAGAAGGAACCCGATTATTTGCAAGCAATTGATTTCCCAATTCAAGATGCATTTTAATTTCATTCCAATTAATTATTCCTGATTTACTTTTTTTTAATGAATTGACATTTTCATTCATTTTAAACTCTCCAGATAATTAGACGAGCCAATAATTTCCAATAATCTCCCGGCTGTTATTCCTTCCGAATGAGGCAATATTTCATCCGGAGCGTAAGTATTAAGAATTGATATTGCATTCCGGTAATATTTTTTAGATCCATGCGGTTGATGGTTATTCGAAGTAAGATTTCCTAATGTCAAATATGCCATCACAAAATTATGATCCAGGTAAAGTGTCTGTTTCAAAAAACTTATTGCTTCTTTTTCATTTCCCAATTCTTGAAGAATTGTAGCCTGTAAATAATAGTGAGCAGGATTTAGTTTATCAGATGAAATAGCTCTTTTACACCAATTAAATGCTTCTTCCAATTTCCCTTTATTAGCATAGATGCGGGCTAAAAGCGCTGTTGTTTTAGAATCAAGTTGATCTTTAGAAAATAATTCTAAAAGTTTTTTTTCGGCTTCTTCATATTGTCCTGTTTTATAAAGACCGGACGCAACTGAGAATAAATCCAGACCATCATTATTTATTTCATCATCGTTAAGATATTCCTTTACCAAGGGGAGGGATTCCGGTAAGCTGCGGTGAATTTCTTCACTTAAAATAAATTCTTCGTTTTTCGAAGTATCAATTCCAAATTTAGAATCAAATAATTCTTTCTTCGTTTCAAATTGAATTTCATGGGATTTAATTTCAATAGAGGGTTCATTCTTACTGCTGTCTCTTTGATACAAAATTGCATTATCAAAATTAATTAGATTAAATTGGTTCCTGTGTATGAAAGAAGTCTCAGCAGGATTAACTATCAGCCATCCACCCTCAATTAAAGATTTATGGAGATTAAGTACTACTTTATTTGCCAGCTCCGGAACAAAATACATAAGTACATTCCGGCAAAATACTATGTCCATAGCATTTGTATTGCTAATAAGGGACGGGTAATTGTCTTCAGCCAGATTAAGGTAGGAGATATTTACCATTTTTTTAATTGAGGGAAGTATTTTAAACCGCTTTTCGCTTTCGTTAACAAAAAACTTCTCTTTAACCCAAGTAGGAGTATTACGGAAAGACCATTCCGTATAAATACCTTCATTAGCTTTATTTAAAAATTTTGAATTTATATCAGTAGCTAAAATTGTGATGTTCCATTCTTTTAGATCAGGGATCATTTTATTTAACAAGATGGCTAATGAGTAAGGCTCTTCTCCGGAAGAACAGCCGGCGCTCCATATTCTGATTCTTTTATCGGATTTACGACGGGACGAAATAAGTTTTGGTAAGATTTCTTCTTCCAATATTTCGAAGTACTTAATGTCACGGAAAAAATAAGTCTCACCAATTGTAAGATGACTCGCAAGAATTTCAATTTGATTTTTATTTATATGGTTTGTCAAAAACCAATGAGCGGTAGCTGCAGCGTCCTTAAAACCAAGTTCTTTTGCAGCAGAGGATAAACCTCGCTCAAGGTCGGACCAACGTTCTTTTGGAAAATTCAATCCTAAGCGTCCGGCTATAAGTCCGCTGGTTTCAAATATTAATTCTTCTGATATCATAACG
The DNA here is from genome assembly GCA_021796135.1 of Bacteroidota bacterium. The sequence continues at coordinate 5,121 of JAJYOQ010000197.1, read as the reverse complement.
ATTATTTAATTATCTCTTTAATTAGTGTAAAGAATTAGTAAGTAATTTTTCCTCTTCAAGCGATAGGAATTTATCCAGATCATGGATAAGCACCAGTCCGTCTGAAAGTTTTATTATTCCTTCAACGTATTTAAGATTTGGCAGCACATTATCAGGGAGAATTATTCCCTGATCCGTTAATTCAATAAGCCCGGTAACTTCATCAACAGACAAAACGATATTTCGTTTAGATGTTTTTGCTATAATAAACTGATCGCTAAGTTGAATTTCTCTTTCTTTAAAGTTAAGCCGCTTCCTAATGTTTACAACCGGAATTATCTTACCTGCGATATTGATTACACCAAGAACAATTGCAGGCGCCCTGGGTAGCGGAGTAATTTCAACAGCTTGAACAATACGTTCTACAGCGCTTAAACGAAGTGCGTACCGCAGCTCATCTAGTTTAAAGACTACAATCTGTTCAATTTCATTCATTGTATTATTATTCATTATAACCTTTGAGGACAATTCTATATTTATTTAGAGAGTAACCCTTTCTGCTGAACGATCACGCGAGAACCACCTTACAAAATCGTAAATAGTAATATACCCGTTGGATTTATCGATAAAAAAATCAGCTCTATGTTCAAGACTCCGCTTCCTGAATGCAGATTGTGCGTAATTAGTGAACATAATAACTATTGTTTTAGGGCTTTTCTTTTTGATTACATCCAGCACTTCAAAACCCTGTCCGTCCGCTAATTGAATATCGAGTATAACAATGTCAGGATGATATTTATTAAATGCGCTTATAGCATCACTGATACTGCCTATATTATTCAATATCTTTATACCCTGAATATCCGAAAGCTGATCGCTCAACCGTTGTTGAATAATTTCTGAGTCGTCCACGATCAAAAGTTGTTTTGCCTTCAATGTCTTTTCCTTATCAATATTTGAGCATAAACTGTTTGCAATTCGAACAAAGTTTAGACAATCATAATGTGGAAAACAATTGGCAAAACATTTAAACTTTTGTAGTCTATGGATTACAAAGGAGATGGGAGACGGAAGGCAGTTGTATCGAAGGTGGTAAGAATCTGTTTTCCCCCGTGATAGATAATAAAACTCACTAACCCCAGCGGGACAATCACCAGAGCAAAGACTCAGGAAAGCATAAGTTTCGCTATATGGCTCATTATCTTCTCCCCTCATCGTTAATAACTCGCGCTGCTTCACCAGACAATACACTCTCTCTCTCTCTCTCTTCTGCAAAAAATATTCTTGCCGGATTGAATTCCGGCATAAGTTCTTCAACGATTGTGCTGTGAGTTTCCATTATTTATCCTCCTACGCTGTTGCATTTTGGTAGTTCACCGTAATTATTTTTAAAGTTTCTCATTAGCTCTTTTTCAAGTGTTCTGTATTGTTCTGCCCGGCAGAAGCGCACAAAAATATCCTGCTTCTTCAGAAACTGACTGAGTTGTTTGTTTTTCACTCCGTTTCCCGAATAACTGGCGATGCGCTTTCGAAGTTCCCGGGAGCTTCCAATGTAAATGACATTGCTTTTGTTTCTTGCATAGTCGAGTTTTTCAGAAATGCTGAGTTCATAAACACCAGGCTCTGCGGGAATCATGCTAAATTTCTTTTCGGACAATTTCATATAATTACTGAAGGTGATGTCCTTACCGTAATAGTGCGCAGCCCGCTCCTTGTAGTTAGGAATGTTCAGAAGCTTTCGGCAGTTACAGATCGTTCTGAGTGATACGTGGATTCCTTCCTGAGCTAAAAGGATTTGGAGGTCATTATCTTTCAAGGAGTGTTCATTGCTGTGAATTAATTCTTTGATGCGGTACGCGTAAGCTCGCTTTGGCGAAAGAAAGAGGTTCTTAAGATTGATAACCTCATTTGCGGGGGTAAGCACAAACAGTTTTGGCGCTAAGCGGGAAAGACGGCTCTGATCAAGATACTGCAATGGATACAGTGACAAAAATTGTTTAATCGTCAAAGGCTGCATATGCACCTTCTTGCCGGTCAACCAAAAGCGGCGCTGGTAATGAAGAAGACTTTTCATAATGTGAAGCCCAAATGTATTCCTGGTATTGATCCATTTTAGTGAGCACACAATCTTATCCGTTGTAATATAATGTATTGAGTATATATTAAGCAAGCGTTTATCTGAAACCCGGAAACAGAGTTTGCCATGTTGTATCGTGATATTTCCGTATACAGGTCTCCTTGTATGAATATCTTGTGCGTGTAACGCCTTCGGTGCTTCATGTGTTACCCTCTCGATGTAGATAAGGTACTTGCCGAGTGTCATCTCGAGCACTCTGGCAAGAATGATCTTGCCGACAGTCTGTTTTTTTATCAATAAATTATATTAGCAACTTGACTTCATTTAAGAAAAACCTGTTCTATTTGCTGTACATGCACTGCCGAAGGCATCACTGTTGCTGTATGCTGTTCAAGATCAATTATTTTACTCTCATTACTAATTGAATAATACGACTTTTTGATAGAAATATCTTTCATTCTCTTCAAATAAATCTTTAAACAAATTAAATAATTATATCAAGGATAACAATAGGGAAGTTCTAAAAACATAGCCTGCGGCGGCAAGCCGCAATTTTGAATGCTGAATTTGAATGAAACGCAAAAGGAAATTTTGAATATTCAATTAAACACAGGGAAATTTAGAAAATTTATCGTGCAAAATATTCTGCCATTTCTGTAAGGTTTTAATTCAAAAAATTAAAGGGATGTTCAAAGAGAGATTTTTGGCAAAAAAAATAATAACAACAATATATCGTCATGCTGTGGTTTTAATTTTCTACTGACATATTGCCTCTAACGAGGCTAAACGCATTAAGAGTTAGAAGGAAATAGGAAGAATCCATACCATATTGCCGGAGAATGACGCTGCAATAGTCCTGTTGTGTCGATATGAATGAAATTATGGTATGTACCAACTCCCATTAAATTGGGCGTAACGGTGATCATTGAGTAATTAAAAAACAAAGTGAAACAAATTTTCTGTTCATTATCTCACTTGCTAAGTGGCTTATTTCAGAAGATGAAAAACCTACTGGCTTTTTACCTAATTAAATTAAATGTCTATATTTTTATCGATTCTGTTCGCTTTAATCGTTTGGGATTTTCTCAAGAAAATGACCTATTGATTAACAATCTTCTCGGAGTGCGCCTTATTTTTCATTTTGAGTGGCTAAGTTTTTCTCTACCAAATTATTAGCATACTTATTATTATGCTCAGATTGAAAATTCTTCAACTCGCTCATCACCTCTCTAAAACCATCTTTGACATATTCCAAGGTTGTTTAATTTTTTAGTCATATTGTGCTGATTAATTTCTAGGGCGTTAATTTGTAAATCCTGTTATTCCCGATATATCATTTGCCAATAGCGTTGATAATCTGCGTAATAAGCAGGACAATCAAATTGAAAACGCTAGCCATAGCGGAAGCTAGGCCGTTTACTACATTTGGGTGAACCACTACAAACCAGATAAAGAATACCGTTATTATGAATTGTATAAAACAACCCGATATGGCTTCCATATTATTATTTTCTAGTTCTTTTATTTAATCTTTCTAAAGCATTTTTATAGACACTCTCCAAAAAATAGGTATAGGCTTCTTCGCTTCCGCTATTAAGGCTAAATCCTCTACGCTTTAATTCTCCAATGGTGTAATGAAGTAATTCGTGAACTAGAACACCTTGATCGGAAAGGGAGTGATTATATTTTTGAAGCCAAATAACATTAACCATTATTTTGTCTTTGCTTTCCAGAGCAAAGGTGACAATGGGGAAAAACAAAGAGACAATTCGCGGCGGATGAATTTTTGATCTATATAACGACACATACCATTCTAATGTTGTTCATTTTATTCTCTTCCCTTTTGGTTTGATTTTACTTTATTCCGTTCGGATTTGTCTCTTCAAATTTCTTTCCATAGATTTTACACTGTGTAATTTGTTCGATAACTATATTATGACTTGAATTTACTGAGTGGGTCTGAGAAATAATTTTAAGGTCGTTCAATTATCAGTGAGCAAAGAGAAAAGGAAATAATTATTTAGGGATTTGTTGCTTGACGAAAATGAAAATTAAAGTTCTTGTTATAAATAATAATTGTTTTTTATTAATTCATTCCTTAATTTATTTGAGTTACCATTTTTAGTAATTATCTGTGGGGTTCTAAAGCTTGAATTTTTAAAATACTGATAATAGAGGGAACCCTGCACCTGCCGGCAGACGAGTCTATTCGGGGTACCAATCTATATAATTCAATTCTAAACTTTTTTAACCACATAAATAATTAAATAACTGTGTAGTACCTGTAATGCTCTTACTTAAAAACTGAATGTAATTAAGAGGTAAGTAGCCGAGTAGTATATACCTATATGCAATTCGGGAAAATGGATTTACCGGCGCTAAAATAATGATCTTTCCGAAATAAGTTGAATGATTTCTTATAACGAATATTATAGGAAAGGAAATAAGGATAAATAATTTATGGACGCGATAAAAATTGGAGTATGAAATCAATTTTATGAACAAGTGATTTTGGGGAATACAATCTTGAAATTAAATTTATTTATTCCAGACGACGGGATAAAAACAAAGACGTAATATGCTTAAAAGGTAGTGTCATAATTATATGGATAACGAATTATTAAGTTTATTAGTTGGGGCAATTGTATTAATAGTCGTAATAATAGTATTTATTCGCATTGCGCTACATGTTAGAAAATATGGAGGAAGTCTTACAACTACAATGTTTGCCGCTACCTATGAATTCTTAGACAAAGATAGGAGAGGAGCAGTAAAAGAAATTGTTGAATTGAAAGCGAATAAAAAATTGGAAGAAGAGACATCCGATCAACCTAAAAATGATTTTTTTAGCACCAATCAAATCGAACGAAAAAATTATATGCTTTGGTATAGATTAAACAATAAAGATTCTTACCTTATCTGGGATTCAAGCTCTAACGATAGAATTTTAACAAACGGGAAAGGAAAGATATTACACTTTTCAAGTAAACAAGAACTGAATGAATATGCCTTTCAATATAAAATTAGAATTGAACCTAAAGATGCAATACTTTATAATCTAGACG